>CASGDY010000119.1 GCA_949300355.1 uncultured Brachyspira sp. | reverse complement strand
AGCTACAACTATATCAGCAATAGTAGCATCTTCTGTTTCACCAGATCTGTGAGAAACTACAGCAGTATAGTTATGAGTTTTAGCAAGTTCAATAGAATCTAAAGTTTCAGTTAATGTACCAATTTGGTTAACTTTAATAAGGATAGAGTTAGCAACTCCTTTATCTAATCCCATTTGAAGTCTTTTTACATTAGTAACAAACAAGTCATCACCTACTAACTGAACTTTTTTACCTAATTTTTCTGTTAAGATTTTCCAACCTTCCCAGTCATCTTCAGCAACACCATCTTCTATAGAAATAATAGGGTATTTATTGCATAAATCAGCATAGAAATCAACCATTTCAGCAGGAGTTAACTCTCTGTTATCAGATTTATGGAATACATATTTTTTCTTATCTTTGTTATAGAATTCGCTTGAAGCTGGGTCCATAGCTATCATTATATCATCGCCAGGTTTGTATCCAGCTTTTTCAATAGCCTGCATAATTACTTGAAGAGGCTCTTCATTATCTTTAAGAGTTGGAGCGAATCCGCCTTCATCACCAACAGTAGTGCTTAAGCCTCTGTCATGAAGTATAGCTTTTAAATTATGGAATACTTCAGCTACATAACGTATACCTTCTTTAAAAGTAGGAGCACCAACTGGCATAACCATATATTCTTGGAAATCTATAGGAGCTGATGAGTGAGCACCGCCGTTTAATATATTAGCCATAGGAACAGGTAAAGTTTTAGCATTAGTTCCTCCTATGTATCTGTATAATGGCATACCTAATTCCTCAGCAGCTGCTTTTGCTACAGCAAGTGATACGCCAAGTATAGCATTAGCTCCTAATTTTCCTTTATTTTCTGTTCCGTCAAGTTCGATCATAGTTCTGTCTATTTCTACTTGATCTAAAGCATCCATATCAATAAGTTCATTACAAATAATTTCATTAACATTTTCAACAGCTTTTTGAACACCTTTACCTAAATATCTTGATTTATCTCCATCTCTTAATTCTACTGCCTCATGTTCTCCTGTAGAAGCTCCAGATGGTACAGCAGCTCTGCCCATAACACCGCTGTCAAGCCATACATCAACTTCTACTGTAGGGTTTCCTCTTGAATCTAATATTTCTCTAGCTACTATATTATCTATTAAAGACATATTAAAACTCCTTATAAATTATAATTCCTATATATAATATAACATAAAATATAAATTTCAAGTGAAAAAAACGAACATATAAAAAATATATATTTAAATAACTATCAAATTATTTTATATCATTTTTTATTATTTCATTTGTTTTATATTTTAGGAGTGTTTTATTATGAAAAAAATTGGTTTAATTTTATTATTTACATTATTATTTTTAACAGGCTGCAATATGTATGTCGGCGATAAAGTAAGTATTTTAATGTTTGATGAAGATGTCAAAGGAAATAGACTTACTAATGAAACTTTAAATTTTATTTTAGTCAAAAGAGAAGATACTAACAGCTTTAATAAATTGACATATATTTCTGGTACTATTAATAATAAAATCGGAAATCAAATTGTCAAAAGCATAGAAGAAGCTAAATATATAGAAGACATTAAAAATACTAATAATGTTAAAGATTTGAATTTTGATAATACTAAAATGACTATCAATTATGATAAAGATAAAATACTATTTACAGATATTGATGGTAAAAAATACACACTTCCATTAAATAATTCTGAAAATACTTGGTTTTATAAACTATTAAATGATAGTACAAATTTATAATATTATAAGTTGACATATTATAAAAAAAATGTAATATTGTAACAAGGATTTATGTTATGCCAAAATATCTTTTACCTCAAGATGAGCTTTCAAGAGCTTCTGATTGGATAAGTAATTTTCTGATGCGTGAAGGCTATCATGCTGACTATACTATAGAAAGTTTATTTGAAATAGATAAATTTTTTAAAGAAAAACTCAATTTAGTCTTGGAAAGAGATGATAATAGAAATTTTATATTTTCTATAAGTGCCTATATAGGCGAAGTCATTAGAAAAAAATTCAATGGTCATTGGGAATTGTCAAGAGATATAGATTTAGATGATGAAACTATAGGAATAAGTTTCAAGAATTATAAAACTATATATCCTCTTAATATCACATTAGAATTAATACAAAAAAAATATACTATGAAAGAATATTTAAAAGATAATTTTGGAGTTTAATATAATTTTTTTTATATTAAATTATTATATTATATAATGAAGGTTAAATTATATGATTTCATTAAGTGATGTTGAAAAATATATAAATAATTCTTATGTTATTTTGGATTTAAAGGCAAATAATAAAGATGAAGCTATTAGTGAAATGTTAATATATTCAGAGTCTAAAGGACTTAGAATAAATATAGCTCAGATAATAGAATCTATGTATAAAAAAGAGGATATTATAAGCAGCGGTTTAGGGTATGGTGTTGCTTTTCCGCATGTAAGAACTAATCAAGTTGAAGATAATGATATAATATTTGCAGTATCAAAAAAAGGATTAAACTATTCAGCACTTGATAAAAAGCCTGTACATTTACTTACTATGTTTTTAACTAATAAAAATAGTAATGAAAAATACTTAGGACTGCTTTCTCTATTTACAAAGATTTCAAGAATGAGTATGTATCCTGTTGTATTATTAGAATCAAAAACCATAGAAGAATTTAAAGGAAAATTAATAGAAATATCTAAAGAAATGCTTAATACTAAATAAATAATAAAAAATAAATATTATTGGAGTAATAATATGGCTAAAGTAACAGCAATAATACCTGCTAGATATGAATCAACAAGATTCCCAAAAAAATTAACTTATGAATTATTAGGAAAGCCTATAATAATAGCGGTTTATGATAATGTTAAGGCCGCTAAAAAAATAGATGACTGTATTATTGCAACCGACTCTAAAGAAATAATGGATATATGTGAAAAGAATAATGCTAAGGCAGTAATGACTTCAGCAGAGCATACTTCAGGAACTTCAAGAATCATAGAAGTTGCCAAAAAGATAGAAAGCGATATTATTATAAATGTACAAGGCGATGAACCTTTAATAAATGAATCAGTGCTTAATCCTTTAATAGATGCTTTCGATGATGAAAATGTTGATATTGCCACTTTAAAAACAAGAATAGAAGATGATAGCCCATTAATAAAAGATGAAAATGCTGTTAAAGTTGTTACTGATATAAATAATTATGCAATGTATTTTTCTAGAGCCACAATACCTCATAGAAGATTCGATCAGAATATCAATGCTGAATGCTATAAGCATATAGGTGTTTATGCTTTTAGAAAAGATATTCTATTAAAGATAGAAACTTTAGAAGAATGTAAATATGAGATGATAGAAAAACTAGAACAATTAAGATGGCTTTATAATGGCATGAAAATAAAAGTTTTAGAAACTAAAAAATTCCTACATGGCATAGATACAAGAGAAGATTTAGAGTTTGTCCAGAATTATTTGAGAAATTTTGCTCAAAGTGAATTAAATAATGAAAATTTATATAAGTAATTATTAATCACGACAAAAAATGTCATCATTAAAATGTATTATTCCTAAATACCAATTTTTATTTTAAGGATTTAATATGCTTGAAATTATTTTTATAGTATCAGCTGTAAGTTTATTTTTATTTACAGACTTTGAAAAAATTTTCATTGTTATATTGGATACAGTCTTTGAACTTATTAAGAGTGTATTCATTATTATATTTTTAGTGAAAAGATTTTTAGTAACAAATATCAGCCGATTCTTATATGATATTTTTATTGAGCCTATAATTTATATCTTTGGTTTTCTAAATAAAAAGAACAATTAAAACTAAATATACAATTTAATAAAAAAGGAAGTCTTTAATTATTAAAAGACTTCCTTTTCTTTTTAGAAAATAAAAAAACTATATATTTTTATCTTCTTATTTTTTCTTACCTTGATTTGCTACTGCTTCCATAGCTTTTTTAACTGCCTCAGGATCTCCTAAATACTGTTTATTAACTGCTTTGAAATTATCATCAAGCTCATATACTAAAGGCATTCCTGTAGGTATATTAAGCTCAGTAATATCAGCATCAGAAATATTATCCAAATATTTTACTAAAGCTCTTAAGCTGTTACCATGTGCAGCAATGATGATTTTTTTACCTGCTTTAATATCTGGAAGTATAACATTTTCCCAGAAAGGTACTACTCTTGCAACTGTATCTTTCAAACATTCAGTTAATGGAAGTTCTTTTTCTGATAAGTTTTTATAGCGCGGATCATGTCCAGGATATCTCTCATCGGATTTTTCTAATGCTGGAGGCGGAGTATCATAACTTCTTCTCCAAATTTTAACTTGATCTTCTCCGTATTTTTCAGCTGTTTGTGATTTGTTTAATCCCTGTAAAGCTCCGTAATGTCTTTCATTTAACTGCCAGCATTTGTCTACAGGTATCCATAAAAGTCCCATTTCTTCTAATACTAAATTTAAAGTTTTGATAGCACGAGTTAGCGTAGAAGTGTATGCTTTATCGAAAGTAAATCCTGCTTTTTTTAACTCAGCTCCGCCTGCTTTAGCTTCTTCTATACCTTTTTCAGATAAAGTAACATCTGCCCAGCCTGTAAATAAGTTTTCTTTATTCCAAACACTCTCACCATGACGAATTAAAACTACTTTTGTCATCTTTATAACTCCTTATAATGATATTAAATTCTATTATATACTAAAATCATAAAAAAGTTAAACAAAAATATATTGTTTTATTATTATAAATATATTATATTTTACCAATAACAAATAAGGATATTATGTATGAATAATGAAGAATTAGATTTACAATTTCACAAATTATATGAAGAAGGAAATCATAAAGGAATTATTGAATTAATACTTTCCTTACCTGAAGAACAATTAAATGATGATATTAAAGGACAGCTTGCCGTAGCATATAACAATACTGCAGAATTTGACTTAGCAATAGAAATATTAAATTCTTTATCCGAAGAAACCAAAAGTCATCATACTTGGTTTTATAAAATTGCCTATGCATATTTAGGAAAATCTGATATGAGCAATGCTAATTTAAATATAGACAGAGCATTATATACATTAGAAATGAACAAATCTTTAATAAGCAATGAAGAATATGATTATTACAACAATTTATATAATAATTTAAAAGAATATATACAAGGCGGAAGTCTGCATTATGAAGCTAATTCCGTTAATATCGATGATTCCGATTCTATCATAAAAGATGTATCATCTATTTTATCAAATGATATAGATAATGAGATAATAGAAGGAAGCATTGTCATAAAAAAATGGAATATATTTATAAATGCTTATCCTGATACTATAACAGATAAAAGTGCCGTTATAAACTATTATATATCTAGTCCTGATTGGGATAGAGATATATTTGAATGCTGTGCCAGTGCCGGAAAAGATGCCAATACTTCTGTAGGGCTTTCAAATGGCAGTTTTATATTTGGTATAATGACAGGCATAAAAGCCATGAATGAAAACAGAATACTTGATGAAGTAGAAACTGAATTTGCCGAAAAAAAACATAAATGGAAAGTATACACTAGTAATTTAGTTAATATGGGCGGGGATAATGGAAAGCCTAAAAATGTAAATATTTATTGGGATATGTTCAAAGACGACATTTTAAAAAGAATAGGAAATCAAAAAATATGCTACATTAAAATATACGGAGCTAAGGCAGGTAATGATTATTCTATAGGAGAGCTTAGAATTAATGATGTTAATATACCAGAGCTTGCTGACAAAATGAATGAATATGTTAAAACTTGGGATGAAACTGATTTTTCATCAGACAAGCAGTTTTTCTTTTTAGTACAGGATAATGAAACTTATACTCCTTATCCATTCAGTAATGATGAGATTTTAAAATTTATTCGAGAATATTCAAATATAGTTTTAAATTTAAAAGAGTCTGAAGAATCCTATGATAAATTAGGAAATTTAGCAGAAGAGCTTACAAAGGATTATAGTCTTGCAAGTGATTTATTTTTATTCCTACCAGAAATATGTGCTGATAATGAATTTTATAATGAGCTTCATTCCGGAGAGATTGTTAATTTCAATTTTAAGTCATCTCAAAAAAATTGTTCTGTATACAAAACTCAGCTTCATACATATCATTTAATCAATAATTATCTATTTGAACTTTTTAGAGAAGGGGCGTTTAATGGCAAGGAAAATGAAATATATTTAAGATTTATAAATATGAGTGCAGGATACAATATATATTCTCAGATTAAAGCTGACTATGAAAAGAAAAATCAAAAGTTAGAAAATCTTGAAGTAAATTTAGGTTTTAATGTAGATGATGATTATGAGATTAGATAACGCACGGTAAGTGAATCAATAAATATAATAAAAATTATATTTAAGTGAAAATAATATTTTTTAATTTTGTTTATCGTGCGGTGAATGCATTATAAATTTAAATAAAACTTGGGCGGGTGCTAAAATTTCTTTTTAAACAATAAAGAAACAAAAAACAGAAATAACAGAATAAAGCAATAAAATATAAAGGGCGGGAAATTAGAAAAGATTTAAAAACAAAATTTTATTCTAACTCCCCACCCTCTAAATTGAGAATATTAACTGTTATTTTTATGATATTTTATTTTGTTATTTTCCTCTGTTATTTTTATACCCACCCAAGCTGTTATTATATTGAAAATTTTTATTAACGCACGGTAAGTAAAATTTTATATATAATGATAATTGTAATTAATAAATATACTAAATAATATAATAATATTCTGCGTGCGGTGAATGCATTATAAATTTAAATAAAACTTGGGGCATTAAAATTTATTTTTAACAACCAAAAAACAAAAATAACAGAATAAAATAAATCAAAAAATTTATTTTGACATTTACAAATTATTTCATTATAATAATATTATGAGTGGAAAGTATTTTAATGTTTTGAATGATTATTTTATGCGTTATATGTTTGCTAAAGAAGGACATGAGCATATACTTAAAAATCTTATTAATTCTGTAAGAATAGATTCTAATCAGTGGCCTTTTGAATATATAGAAGTTTTAAATACTTTTAATCTAAAAGAAAATGTATTTGATAAAGAATCAATAGCAGATGTTAAAGCAAGAACGAAATCAGGCGAAACTATAATTATAGAAATACAAAGAATAGGTAATCAGTCATTTATATATAGAAGTTTATACTATTGGGCTAAAAATTATTTTACAAATTGAAAATCTAAGGATATATATTCAGATTTAACACCTGTAATAAGTATTAATATTCTTGATTTTAATTTGATAAAAGGTATAGATAAGCCTCATATCTGTTATTTTATTAAAGAGTTAGAAACTAATCATATATTAACTAATCATTTAGAGCTTCATTTTCTAGAGCTTAGGAAATTTAGTAATTCTTATAATTTATATGAAGGTTTATCAGATTGGTTTGAGTTTTTAAATTCGAAAGATAAATTGGGGATACTATGGAAATATTAGTAAAGAAAAATCCTATAATGAAAGAAGTATATGAAGAATATAACAAATTTGTAAAAAGTAATGATTTATATAATGGCTATAGTAATTATGAAAGAGATTATTTTAATGTTTTAATGCTTAATGAGGAGCGTATAAAGGGAATAGAAGAAGGAATGCAAAAAGGTATAAAAGAAGGACAAACTTCTATAGCAAAACAAATGAAAGATGATAAAGTTGATATTAATATTATTTCTAAATATACAGGTTTGACTATAGAAGAAATAAAAAAATTATGAGCTAAACATTTATAGTATGCTTAAAAATGCATACAAATAAAGAAAAAATATGGGAAATTAGAAAAGATTTAAAAACAAAATTTTATTCTAACTCCCACCCTCTAAATTTAGAATCTTAACTGTTATTTTTATAATATTTTATTTTGTTATTTTACTCCGTTATTTTAACACCCACCCTAGTGGTTATTATATATAAAATTTTTATTAACGCACGGTAAATGTATTTTTTTATATAGTTTAAATTATAATTTGAAATAAGTTTATATTTTAAATTTCACACACCGTGCGTGATAGTTTAAATTATAATCAGTCTAAGTCCTCACCATTAGAGGCTATAACTTTTTTATACCAATCAAAAGATTTTTTTATTATTGCTAGCGATAAACTTATTATTTATATATAAAAAAATCTCGTTTTAATATCCCTATCAGCTAAAGCTGATAGGCACTCGATTTTTTTATTTGTAAATAGCTGACAACCTACTTCACAGTTGCCAGCTAGTCGTTTATTTTAACTCATATGCATAATAATCAATCTAAATCTTGCCATTAGAGGCTATAACTTTCTTATTTTATTTATATATAAAAAAATCTCGCTTTTATACCTCTATCAGCTAAAGCTGATGGAGGCTCGATTTTTTTATTTAAGAATTAACTCACAACTTCCTTCATCAGTTATCAGCTGCTCGTTTATCGCTGAATTTTAAACCGCATAAATAATAATCAATCTAAGTCCTCACCATTAGAGGCTATAACCTTTTTATACCAATC
>CASGDY010000118.1 GCA_949300355.1 uncultured Brachyspira sp. | reverse complement strand
TTATATAATTTGATTAATTTAAAGAGGATTTATGGATTACAATTTTTCTCTTATTACATTAGAATTAGCAGTTCCTGTTATAGCAACTATTATATCAATAGTTGGTATAATATTATATGCTTATATATATTTTCAATTATATGAGGAAACACAAGCCATAACATTGCTTATAGGTTTTTTATCCTTTTTATTTTCAGGATTAGAGGCGGCAAATATAATAACTTCTTTATACAATCCTAATAATAATTTGGCACTTAATATGTATAAATTTGAACAATTAGCCTTTTCACTAACTATTATACCATGGATGACGTATATACGAAGTAAATTAACTTTAAGCGAACGTTTCCATTTTGTACTAGATAAATTATATATAGCTATTGTATTTGTATTAATACTTTTATGTGCTATAGCACTATTATATCCAGAACTCTTTATATCAACAGTTAACCCTATTACTACATTAAATGAAACTATGAAAAATAGTATAAAAAGCAGGGGTGAACTTGGAGCAGTATATATACTTAGAGATTTTGTATTCACTATATACTGTTTTGTAATTATATGTTCTTTTATATATGAAATGACTGTAAATAAAAAAGTTAAAGAAAATGTAGTTATATTAGTATTAATGTGTTTAATATCTTTAGCATTTTTTGATGACTTTAATGGTATATCAATATATACAAAATATTCCAGCAATTTCCTAATTTTTAATAATTTCACATTTACTAGAATTACTTTAGTTTATGCTATATTTAATATTATAATGATATATTCATCTGTAAGCAGATTTATTTCAGCAGTATATAAAAAAACAACACAATCCTATGATTTTGAAAGCATTAAAGCTCAGGACTCTATAATTATTAATACAGCTATAAATACGGCTGAAAAATTATCTCAATTAAAAGTAAATTTCGCTGAATCTGTTAATAGCTTAGTAAGTAAAGTAGAAAATACATACTCTACTATTAATAATTTAAAAAATGATATAAACAAAATTATAGAATATACAAATGAATTCATTACTATAGAAAATTTCCAAATAAATGACGGAAAGGTTAATATAACAAAAATAAATGAATTAATAGAAACATACCCTAATTTACAGGCCTCTGTAGAATTACAGAAAAAAACACTTGAAGAATCTAATGTAAAACTGCATGAATCTGTAGAAAAAATATATGCTTTACAAGCTCAAAGCAGAAATATAACAACTATGTTTGAAGATTTGCAAAAGAATTTAGAAATAGAAAAAAATAATTTCATTAAAGAATTCAGTAAATCAGAAACTTTTAATCAATTAAACTTCCAAATAAATAGAATAATATCGTTTATGACAAACATGTCAGATAAAACAAAAACTCTTGCTATAAATTCAAGTATACAAGCCTCAAAAGCAGGAGAATGGCATAATAACTTTACTGTTGTATCTAAAGAGGTTGGCGAACTAGTAAATGAAACCTCTCAGGCTACAAATAGAATGCAGGATTTATTATTCCAAATAGAAAATATATTTAAGAAATTTACATATTCAAGCAACAATATTAATAGTAATATATATCAATTATCAGAAGAAATTTCTATGAATTATAATAAAATAACTAAATTTAATACTAATATGGAAAGACAAAATGATTACAATATGAATATCATAAAAAATACTGATAAAATGCATAATTCTATATCAAATATGACTAATATCATTATTAATGAGGAAAATGACTTTTTAAATATAAAAACTAGAATAGAAGAAATAAATGATTATGTAATTGATATATCAGAAAAAGCATCTATAGAAAATAATGAAGTAAAAAATCTTATGAGAGATATGAATAAACTTTTGGCAACATCTGATGATTTGGAATCTATAACTAATAAACTTAATGAGGAAATGAAAAAATTCTTAGAATATACAAATGATTTAGAAACTAAAGTAGATGAATATTCTAAAGTTATGTAAAAGGAATAGCTATGAATATATTTTCAAGTTTAATATACGGATATAATGTAACAGTAATACAATTATTGGCACCTATTATCGGCATTTCTTTAATGTCAGTTTTTATTATGATATATTTATTATTATCTATAAAAACAAAAAAAATTATATATATCACTATTTCTGTTACTTTATCGCTTATATTAATATATAATATTATATCTCTTATTATAATATTTTTCTGTACTTATGGTTCATACAAAATTGACCCAAATGTATCATTAAGTATGTATTTAGCAAACAATATAATATTATTAACCGCTATAGCTTTAATGCCTATAAACTCTAAAAGTTTTATATCAAAAAATAAAAATCTTATGAATTTAAATAATGCTATATTTGTAATTGTAGTTATTTTATCTATAGTATTAATAGCAGTTAGTATAGTATATCCTGATAGATTCTTTATAGCTAAAATCAATTATTATGAATCAGAAAATCATTCATATTATATAAAACCTATCGGACTATTTTATTTATTCAAGAATTATATTATACTATTGGTATTTTTAGTTATGTTTGTATCTACATTAAGTGATATGATAATAAATTATAATTATAAATCTAATATACTTATGGTTATATCAATAGTTATAGCATTAGTATTAATAGTAAGATATTTGTACTTAGAAAAAATTATAGATAATATGGATTTTGACAGAATAGGATTTGCTATAGTAATATCATCATCAT
This sequence comes from uncultured Brachyspira sp., assembly GCA_949300355.1. GTDB lineage: Bacteria > Spirochaetota > Brachyspiria > Brachyspirales > Brachyspiraceae > Brachyspira. Next base: position 6,012 of record CASGDY010000118.1, on the reverse strand, counting down.
TCAGATCTATATCCATATTCTCATCTTTTGCTAAAAACGCTTTAGAATCAATAAAGAAAGAAAGCGTATTAAACAATAAATTACATCTAAATCTTAGAACATTGAATAATATAGATAGGATATCTGAACAATTAAATATTATAGATAGAAATTTAATGGATACATCTATGTTCGTTTTTGAAATAGATAAAGAAGCAAAAGATGCATATAATATCATAAGTTCAAAGATAGACTCTATTTTAGACGCCAATGACAGATTAATGGATGCCAAAAATAGTAAAAAAAATATTATAAAAGACGGATTAAAATACACAAATACTATATTTACATTCTTTGACAAATATAAATCACAAATGCAGGAACATTTTAGAATATTAAATCAAACTATTTCTAATATGAAAGAGTCTGATTTTTCTAACGAGCAGATAATATCATTAAAAAATGATTTAAGACTTATAAAAGAAAGTTTTAAAGAAACTTCAAGTAAATTTTTGAATTCAATAGTAGAATCTGCAAATCAATTCAAAGATGTAAACAATATCACAGAATCTATATATAATACAATAGAATATATTAAATCTATTACTAATAAAACTAATCTTTTATCAATCAATGCCGGAATTCAAGCATCTAAAGCTGGATTTTATGGTAAAAGTTTCTCTGTAGTGGCAAAGGAAATAGGTGCTTTATCATTTGAAATATCTAAAGGCACAGATTTAATAGAAAAAATGCTTACCGATATATTTGCCGGATTGGTTATGATAGAAAATTCTTCATTCTATATCAAAGACAGATGTAAAATAATAGCAAAAGAAATTAATAAAATATCAGATACTATAGATAAATTTATTGAAGAAATGGAAAATAATATAAATACTGATTCTAAAAAATTAAGTCATTTTAAATCTTTGGAGCAGTATAATGATGTAATGTCAAATATATTAGTAAATCAAAATTTAATAGTATTATCCATTAAAGAAAATATATCAGCTATGCTTGAGGTTCAAAATAACCTAAATTCAAAAATAGAATATCAAAATCAAGACATATATAAAATATTTAATAATTTTAATAACGTTATAAAATCTAAAGATGATCTTGATGAAATAACTAAGAAAATAGGAAATTATTCTTCATTCTCTCATACTGATATAGAAGCATTATCAAATATTATAAATACACATAGAAAGAAAAGCAGCTTTACATTTGCTCCTATAATATCTTTATTAAAGAAATCATCATAATGTTGAGTAATATTGATATACTATTAATTGCAATATTAGTTTTTGCTTTGATATATGGTTTATATAGAGGATTAATATCAATTATTATACCTGTTATAGCAATAATAATAACATTTATAATAGCTCCTCTAATATATAATCATATGTCTAAATATTTTCATCATTCTCTTATATTAAAAATAATATCGCTTATAGCTACCTACTCTATAACAAGGATAATACTTTCTAAAGTGGAAAAAAGTATAAAAGATATTTTAAAAATAATATATCTCTCTTGGGTAGATAGAATAATTGGGGCAGCTGCATTATTATTTATATCAAGTACTGTTATTTATTTTATAGTAGGAATAATCATAACTTTATCTCCTGAAAATACTCAGCTGTTTTCAAAATCAATTGTATTGAATTATATGTTTGCATTATTCCATAATGTATTTTCAGCATTTGAAAAAGATAATTACATGGTGTATTTAATAAATAATTTTATTGTATAAGAAAAACTATTTATTAAATCTTATTTTTACACATATAATTGACAATAAATTTTTTTTAATATATCATATATGCTATTATTACAAATTATTTTAAGGAAGTAAATATATGAAAACAGTAGATGCTAGAGGCATACCTTGCCCAAAACCATTAATTTTAACAAAAACTGCAATAACAAATGCAGCATTAAATGAAGAAATAGAAATATTAATAGATGATGATGTAGCATTTCACAATATTACAGACTTTTTAAATAATAATGGTATAACATATAAAAATGAAGGTATGAATTTTAAAATTACTAAAAATAAAGATTTATCTTCTAATGATACTAATAAAGAAAAATCTTCCGGTCCTGTTATAGCTGTTGTAGACAAAAAAGTTATGGGACAAGGAAATGATGAATTAGGTGAATTGTTATTAAAAGCATTTTTAGGAGCATTAAAAGATGCTAACCCAAAACCAGAAGCATTATATTGCTATAATGGAGGGGTTTATTTAGGTGTTGAAGAGCCTTACAAAACTTTATTACAAGAATTAAGAGATGCAGGAATAAAAATATTTTTCTGCGGTACTTGTGTTAAATTCTATGAATTGAATAATATAAAGGTTGAAGAACAAACTAATATGCTTGGTATTATAGAGGCTATGGCTAATGCTTCTGCTGTTATAAGAGCATAACAAAAAATATTATTATGAAAAATTATTATTTTGATAACTCTACAACAAGTTTTCCAAAGCCTAAAGAAGTTGCAAATGAAATGTATAATTTCTTAATGGATGTAGGCGGCACTTATGGAAGGGTTAATACAAAAAGAGGAAAAGAAACCACTCAAAAAATAGAAGAATGCAGAGAATTATTAGCTGAAAATTTTTTGGGAGTAAAGAATGCCTCAAATATAGTGTTTACTTCAGGGGCTACAAGATCAATAAATGATATACTTATAGGGCTTGATTTGAATAACTGTAAAGTATTAATATCTGCTTTGGAGCATAATGCTGTAGTAAGGCCTATACATAAATTAAGTATAAATAAAAATGTAGAGTATAAAATAATGCCATCTTTAGATGGAGGCATAATAGATATAAATGCTCTTGCTGAAATAATAAAAAAAGAAAAAATATCATTGGTTATTATTAATATGGAAAGCAATATAAGCGGAGTGATACAGCCTATAAAAAAAATCAAAGAAACTATAGGGTATATACCTCTGCTTGTAGACGCCACCCAATCTGTAGGTATACATAATATAAAAGCTGATGAATGGAATACAGATTTTATAGCATTTACAGGGCATAAAGGACTTTTAGGCCCTACAGGAACAGGCGGATTTTATGTTAAAAATCCTGAAAAGTTAAATCCGGCATATTTCGGAGGAGGTTTTGGTGATGGTTATGAAACGCCTTACAGCATACCTGAAATATACGAATCAGGAACTCCGAATACTGTTGGAATAATAGGACTTCTAGCAGCTTTAAAAAACAGACCTAGTTGGAATATAAATATAGATGATATTATAAACACAATAAAAAAAATAGAATCTATGAATAAATATAAAGTTATATGGTCTAAAAATAAAGATACGCAAGGATTTTTATTTTCCATAGCAATTATTGATAATAACATAAATATGGCTAATTTTGCTCATAAGCTATATGAATATTATAATATAGAATGCCGGTATGGTTTTCATTGCTCATTTTTAGCCCATAACTTTTATAAAAATGATAACGGTGCTTTACGATTTTCTTTTTCACCTTATACAACGAAAGAAGATTTAGAATATTTAATAAACATATTAGGAAAGTAATTATGGTAAAAAGTTTTTGTTATTTACAGACACCAAGAGATTTAATTAAGGCTGAAAAAATTTTATTAGATGCAGGAATAGAAGTTGTTGTTCGTCCTGCCCCTGAACCTGTATTTGGGGTATGCAACATGGCTATAGACATAGAAGATAAAGATAAATTATATATAATATCATTACTAGAAGCTGCTGGTTTGGTAGTAACTATTAAAGATATGGAATAATTTTTAAACATTTTGAAAATCATAATTAAATTATTGGGTTATTCCTATAATCCCGCCCCTTAGGTTTTCTATGGGTTATTTAATTTTTAAATTATATTTCTTTTAAATTTTAATTTGTTATTTTTGCTGCCCGCCCAAAATTTAACATAATTATAGCATTAATCACCGCACGTTAAGCAAGTTCATATATATAAACAAAACAATAATTTTAAATTTCATTAAATATAAAAATCCATTTAACGTGCGTTAAATAAAATAAAAAATCTAATAAAATTTGGGTGGGAATACTTTTATGAATTAAGCAAAAAAATAAATGGAAACTTTTATATGTATATAATATAAAAAACATAAAGGGTGGGATTTAAAATATACATTTTTATTATTAATAATAAAAATAAGAGCTTACTTTTTATTAAGTAAGCCCTTATTTATGGAAAACTTTTAATAATAGATAGAGTCTTTATTTAGCCATAATTGTACCAACATACATTTTGTCAGTTCTAATACCAGGTTTGATTTCACCATTGATAGAATATATTTTGTTTCCTATCAATATTAAACCTTCACCGCAAGGAGCATCGAAAGGAACTTCCCCTATTGTCTTCCAAGTATTAGATTCACAATTATAAATTAATATGTTGCTGTTCCAATTAAATTCATAAGGATCAGCACCGAAATATTTAGCTCTGAAATCAGCTAATGCTGCATCTTTAAGATTTCCTAAATTATAAACAGCATCATCATAAACAGCTTTATTAAAACCGCCTATAACAAGCATTTCTGTTTCATTAAGCTTAACAGATACAGCACCAAGTAAAGATATACCTTCATTATTCAAAGCTACATCAGCAACTTTTTCCCAAGTGTTTTTTTCAAAATCATATTTATATCCGTCTGTATAAGCAGCAGCATCACCTCCGCTGAATACATATATATTTCCGTTTAACAACTGAGCAACAGCTTGAGTTCTGCTTGCCTCACCAGGTACAGGAGCTAATTCTTTAGCTTCTTTAGTAGTTAAATCATACTCATAAACTTTATTGCTTCCTTTACCTGCTTGTTTACCAGTGATAACATATAATTTATTATCTTTATAAACAGCTGCGCCATTTTGTAATGTGAAAGGTAAATCTCCTATTTTTTCAACATTTAATTTATTATCTTTTAATGTGATGAACAATATATCATCATCAGCTTCAGGGTTTGAAGAACCGCCAATATAATATATCCCATTTGTAACGGTTATAGAAGCGCCATATCCCAACTCATTTTCCCAATTAATATGCTCAACAACTTCTAATACTCCGTTTTTATCTTCAAGCATATAAATGTCAGAATAAGTTTTTTTAGCTCCGCCATTAAGTACGGATTCTTCTGGGAAGTTAGCACCGCCGCCTACAACTATATATTTACCGCCTAAAGAACCGTATAAAACTCCGGCAGTACCAATGTTTTTTTCCATTCCTGTCTGAGCAGGTAAATGTCCTCCCATTTCCCAAACTATTTTTTTATCAACTTTTGAATCTAATACATTACTATTTGATGAAGAAGCTGCAGTATTAGTTGAACAGCTTAAAGCAAATAAACTAAATAAAAATATTAAACAAATTTTTTTCATTTCTATTTCCTTATAATAACTATACTTTTATTATTTATTATTTATTATTTTTCATAGTTGTAGAATAAGTTAAACCTTTTATTTTATCTTCAGATGGTTTTCCAAAAGCAAAAGAAGCTAAGAAAGAACCTATTACACCAACACCTATGATTATAAATGAAATCATAAATTCAAAGATTTTTGGTTTAGCATAACCAGGTATAAATTTAGTAAGCATACCAGCAGGATCGCTTATATAGAATGCTACTATTACAGAAAGAGCAAATCCAACCCATACTGCTTTACTTTCAATTTTATCAAAGAATATGCCTACCAAGAATACAGCAGCTATAGGACCGCCTAAAAGACCTGTTATAGCTTGGAAATATAAGAACATATCGCCTTGACCATTAAATATAAAGTAAATAGCAAGTAATGTACTGAATATACCTACTATCCAGCTTGATAATCTAGCAAATTTTAATTTAGAAGCATCTTCCATATCAGGTTTGAAATATTCTAATATATCAGCAGTCATACAAGTAGAAACAGAGTTCAAACTAGATGATACTGTAGATTGAGCAGCAGCGAATATAGCAGCAATTACAAGTCCAGATATACCAACTGGTAAAGCGTTTACAACGAAA
>CASGDY010000117.1 GCA_949300355.1 uncultured Brachyspira sp. | reverse complement strand
CTTTATTTAATGTAAAAATATTATAAATACTTATTTAAAATTTAATGAAAATAATATATATTATTAGATATATATTTTTTATAGGATTTATATTATGGGAAAAGTGAAAAATGTTTTTACTATGGCAACTTTATATCTTATTAAAAATTTATTAAATTTTTCTTCAAGATTGCTGCCTGTTTTTATAATTATATTGTCTTTATTAAAGGCATCAAAAGTATTAATTGATTTAAGTTGGTATTTTATTCTAGTTATATTATTAATAGAAGTGATACTTGTTATATTTGCATTGGCTTTTGATTCTATGTTCTTCAAAAATAAAAAAGCTTCTGATAATGCTTCAAGCAGTTCATCAAATGATACTAAAGAAGAAAATGCAGGAACATCTGAAGTTGCAGTTGCTAATAAATTTTCAGTATTGAATATAGCTGTTGTCTTTTTTGCATTTTTGGGAATAATATTTGTTATATTGAAATTATTCAAAGCAGTTGCTTGGAGTTGGGTATGGGTTCTTTCTCCATTATGGCTTTCCACTGCATTAGTGCTTGCTATATTATTAATATTTATAATAGTATTTATAGCATCAGCATTAAGTAAAAAAGATAAAACAAAGGAAGAAGATAGTAGTACTGAACAATCTTCATCAGAAAATAAAGAGAATACAGATAGTGTAGAAAAAATAGAAAATACAGTTGATACAGATAATTCAGAAAACACAAATAATACAGAAAATAAAACTGAATAGTTAAATAATAAAAATAAAGGAAGATAATTTAATGGAAAATATGTTGTTGAATGTAGTTTTTACGGTAGCAGGAATACTGCTATTATATTTGGGCGGAACATATATTGTAGATGGAAGTGTTATGGTAGCTAACAGACTTAAGATACCGCCTATAGTTATAGGGCTTACTGTTGTTGCTATGGGTACATCTATGCCGGAGCTTTTTGTAAGTTTATTCGGAGCTTTAAGAGGGGAGAGTGCTATTGCCGTAGGGAATGTTATAGGAAGCAATATATTTAATGTTGTATTTGTTCTTGGTGTATCTGCTTTATTTATGACTATGTCTGCCGGAAAAAAGTCATATTATGTTTCTATGATATCTATGTTTATAATGTATGCAGCTTTAGGTATTATGCTTCTTAATTTTGGTACTAAAAAATTAAGCGGTGATAAAATATCTATAATTGAAGGTGCAATACTTATAGTTTTATTATGCGTGTATGTTTATTATTTATATACTGTAATATCCAAAGATAAAGATGAATTAGCCGCATTTGAAAAGGAAGTTTCATCATCTAGTAAAACGCATTCTATAGGCAGAGCAATATTTAAAATAATAGTTGCTGTATTGGCATTGGCATTCGGTTCTGACATATTTATTAAAGGTGTTACAGGAATATTCAGAAATTTCTTAAGCGAACATATAATAGGTTTTATAGTTGTTGCTGTAGGTACTAGTATACCTGAACTTGTTACAAGTGTAATAGCTGCCATTAAAAAAGAGGCTGATATATCTATAGGAAATATAGTAGGAAGCAATATATTTAATGTAGGAGGAGTTTTAGGTGTATCATCTATGGCTTCATTCAAATATGGCGGAATAATTTTAAGCGAAGCACAAGATTATTTGATGGACTTTTCTATTATGGTATTTGTAGGCTTATTATTATTGGCTTTTACCGTAAAAGGAAAGAGTTTAGGCAAAGTAAAGGGATGTATATTTTTAATTATATATATTGCTTATGTTGTTTATCTGCTTAGAACTACATCTGTATCATAATTAATTATTTATTAATATATCAGTAAGTTTTGCTTGGTGTTTTTCTAGTGTATTATTGTCAATATATGTTTGAAATATTAATTGAGTAAAGTTGTTTTTATTTGATAATATATATACATAGTCCCCAAGCATAACTGCTTCATATACATCATGCGTAACATAAAAAATAGTTTTATTTGTTTTTGATTTTATATTCTTTATTATATCAATAAGTTCTTTTTTTCTTTTTATATCCTGTCCTTGCAGAGGCTCATCCATAAATATGAAGTTTGAATCATAAGCCAAAGCCCTCGCTAAAGATAATCTCTGTTTCATTCCTCCGCTTAATTCATTAGGTTTTGAGTTTATATTATTGATTAGTCCTGTAATTTTCAATGCATTCTTTATTTTTTTATCCATTTCATTTTTATTTTTTATTTTGTCTTTTAATACATATTCTATATTTTTGTATGAAGTTAAAAAATCTAAAAGTCTAGGTTCTTGATATACAAATGCTTTATCATTTTTATTTATTTTTGATGCTATTATATTCAGCAGTGAAGTTTTACCGGAACCTGAAGCACCTAATATTATATTTATTTTATCTAAATGAAAATCTACATTGAAATTTTTAAATATTATTAAATCATTATAAGAGAGATTTATATTTTCAAGTCTGAATATATAATCATTTATTTTATTTGTCATGATTAATCCTTATAATGATTTCAAATACAGAATTAAATATTATTGCAATAAGACAGTAGGCGAATAAGCTTACATTGTCTAAATATAAATGGGATTCATAAAGTTTTGTACCTATTCCTAAAGCCGGCAAAGATAGTATTTCCGCTGCCAATATGCTTTTCCAAGTTATTCCCATAGATTGAGATATTCCAGTAAATATATATGGTTTTATGTATGGTATATAAAGATTGATTATCTGAGTTTTTAAAGATACATTATATGATACTGACATTTCTATTAATTTTTTATCTACATTGATTATGCCGTTAGTTATAGAATCGTACATTATTGGAAAAATAACAAGCATAGAAACGAATATCGGTACTGTATTATTATCGAACCATATTATAGCAACTAAAATTAATGGTATAGTAGGTATTGTTCTTATGAAATTTATTATTGGTATTAATATATATCTGATAGCTTGAAATATTCCTGCTGATATTCCTATTATAAATGCCAATAAAAAAGATAAAGCAAATGTTATTAATACTCTCAGTAAACTTGCCAGCAAATCTCTATAAAATGATTTTTCAGATATTATTTCTATAAATTTTTTTAATATATCTTGTATATTTGGAAAAATTATTTCTGAATTTATTTTTAAAGCTATAAAATACCATAAACTAATGAATATAATAATACCTAATATTAAATATATAAGTTTTTTATTTTTCATTATTATTTTATTCTTTTGAATACGAGTATTTCATTATCCAAAGTAGTAATTGTAAGGTTATTACTTGTAAGTTCTATTGAAGATGCTTTACTTAATAGTTCTATATATTTTTTTTCTTCTTCTACTGCCTCTGATGCACCGCCCATTTTTGTAACAACCATATCAGTAAATATTATCATATTACCTCTACGCATTTCATACTTACCTAAATATGTATTGAATCCGCTGTATCCGTAAAATTCCTCATTATAAAATGATATTGTAATTCCTCTTCCTTCAAACATATTTGTAAGCTGAAAAGTTTTTCCATTTAAAGTACTTGTGGATACATTTATTGATTGCGAAGTTGTAGCACAGGAGCTTATAAACATTATTATAGTAAAACTTAATATTAAAATAAAATTTCTTATCATCAAAATATCCTATATGCATTGTAACATATTATTTAAAATTCTTCAAAGACCAAATTTTCACTGGATAATAAGGTATATATTATTAATTGTCTGCCATTAATTCTATAAGAGGTAGCGTTTTGCAGCATATTAAGATATTCTATTTCAGCAGCAATTTTATCGCTTGTACCTGATTTTTTTGTCATTGATATAGATAATATGTTGAATATATCTCCGTCAACAGTATATGAAGATGAATAATTATTAACAGCAGAAAAACCATGTATTGTATCCGACGTAAATTCTATTGTAATACCCATATCAGGATATAAACTTACCAATTTAAATCTTCTTCCAAAAAGAGAGTCATTTTTTGGTTCTTCTATATGAGTAACTTTTGCTGTTGAGCATGAAAATATAAATAATGCTGCTATTAAAACATGTACAATATATTTCATAATTATCCTAAATTTAATTTATAATATTATTTATATTGTCGGTAAAAACTTCTTATATTTAATAATGTAATTTTATATAATATTTTATAATGTTAGTATGCTAAAACATATTGAAATTTGATAATTCTCGTATATAATAAAAATATTATATATAATAATTAAAAAATAAGGATATGAAAATTAATGAAAAAGATTTTAACAATCATTTTTATATTATCATTATTAGGCGGATGCAGTAATGTATCAAAAGATAATAAAGATTCTTCAAACAAGCTTAAAGTTTATGCTAGTATTTATCCAATGTATGATTTTGCAAAAAAAATATGCGGAGATAAAGCAGATGTATATAATATGACCTCAGCAGGATCAGAACCGCATGATTTTGAAATAACTTCAAAAGATATGGCTAATTTAACAAAGGCTAATTTATTTATTTATAATGGCGGAGGAATGGAGCATTGGGTTGATACAGTTAAAGACAGTATAAAAAATTTAAAATATATAGAAACTTCTTCTAATATTGATAACGAAGGATTAGATCCGCATTTTTGGCTTTCTCCTATAAAAGCTAAAAAACAGATGGAGAATATAAAAAATGCATTAGTAGAAATAGATTCTGCTAATGCAGATTATTATAATTCTAATTATAATTACTATACTGATAGATTAGATGAATTAGATAATCATTTTAGAGATATTTTATCAAATATAAAAAATACTAATGTAGTAGTAACTCATCCTGCTTTCGGACATTTTTGTAAAGAATATTCATTAAATCAGGTTGCTATTGCAAGAGATGAGGCAGATCCAAAGGCTATGTATGATACTATAGCTTTTATCAAGAATAATGATGTAAAAGCAATATTTTATGAAGATTTTTCTAGTTCTAAACTTGTAGATTCTATAGCAAAAGAAACAGGGGTAAAAATACTAACATTAAATCCTATAGAATCTTTAAGCGAAGAATATATCAATGCTGGAGAAGATTATTTTTCTGTAATGGAAGAAAATCTTATATCTTTAACTAATGGGCTTAATTAAATAATTATTATGAGTAAAATTATAGAATTTAAAAATGTCCATTTTGGATATACTTCTGATGATATATTAAAATGTATAAGTTTTGATGTGAATAAAGGGGATTTTGTATCTATAATAGGTTCTAATGGTGCGGGAAAAAGTACTATATTAAAGCTTATTTTAGGAGAGATTAGCCAATTTAGAGGAAGCATAAAACTATATGAAGAAGATATAAATAAATTTAAAGACTGGAAAAGAATAGGGTATTTGGAGCAGAATGCTTATTCCAAAATTATGAATTTTCCTGCTACTGTTTATGAAATAGTTATGTCCAATAATTTTGCCGATATAGGTTTATTTAAATTTCCGAATAAGACTCATCGTATTAAAGTTATAAATGCATTAGAGCTTTTAGGTATGGAAAAATATAAAAACAGAATGATATCCAAACTTTCAGGCGGACAGATTCAAAGAGTTTTTTTAGCAAGGACATTGATATCTGAACCTGATTTACTTGTACTTGATGAGCCTACAAATGGTGTGGACAGAGAAACTATTGATTTAATATACAAAATCTTACAGAATTTAAATGAAGAAAAGAAAGTAACTATAATAATGGTTACGCATGATGTAGAGAAAATGTCTAGTATATCTAACAGGGTATTTTGTTTTGAAGAAGGTTCTTTAGTGGAGCTTGAAAAGAAACAAATATATGATGAGCTTTCACATAAGCATAAGCATCCTAACAGCGACAGTGTTTGTTCTTGTTAATTGATTTATTTACATACCCCCGCCCTTTATTCTTTACTGCTTTATTTTGGTGTTTTTAATCTTTATCATATTTGCTGCCTAATTAGAATTTTCAGTACCCGCCCAAGTGATGATTAAATTTAGAATTTTATTCAACGCACGGTGTATGAGTTTTTTGATATGATTTAAATTCTATTTTTAATGAATCTATATTTTAAATTTCATTTTGCGTGCGTTGAGATGATTTTAAATAAATTCAGGGTGGGTGTTATCATTACAGAAAAAGCAAAAAAGAAATATAATATTATATTATCAAATTATATTATAAATGTAGAGGGTGGGCAGATGTAATATAATTTTATGCAGCATTATGCCTTGATGATAATAAAGACTTTAATAATATTATAATTATAAAAGTAATTATACTTATTAGAACAATAGTAGCTCCAGGCTTAAGACCTTGATAATAAGAAATAAATATTCCTAATATTGTAAAAAATAGATTGAATATCACAGCAAAAATAATAGTTTTTTTGTAGCTATTAGCAATCTGCATAGAACAGGCAACAGGAACTACCATCATTGATGACACTATTAAAGCACCTACAGCCCTTGCTGATATTGATACTGTAACAGCAGTTAATATTGTGAAAATAAAATTAATCCTATTTACAGGTACTCCTGAAAGTTTTGCCAATCTCTCATTGAAAGTTATATAAAAAATTTCTTTGTATAAGAAAATGAATATTAGTATTGATACAGAGCTTATTAATATTACTAATTTCAATTCAAAATCGTTTATAGCAACAATACTTCCAAATAAGAAACTGTTAAAGTTTGAATTGTTAGCTACGAACCCTGAAAGAATCCCCGCAACTCCTATAGATAAAGACATTATTATAGATATAGACATCTCACCATATTTAGCTATTTTCTTTCTTATGAACTCTATTGATAATGCAGAGAGTATGCAGAATATGATTGAAGCTACTATTGGGTTTATATTAAAAACTAATCCGAATGTAACACCAGCAAGCGAAGTATGAGAAATAGCATCTCCTATCATAGAAAGCCTTTTTAATACAACAACTACTCCTATGCAAGGTATTATCACAGCAAGCATAATACCTACTAGGAAAGCTTTACGCATAAAATCATATTCAAATATTTCCATAGGATTTTCCTATATAATACTAAAAAGTATATTATTATCTTATCTGCTTTATAAGTTTACAAATGAGTTCAGCTTCATTTTTTTGCAAAGTAGGGTATATAGGCAATGATATGCTTTTTAAATATGCATTCTCAGTATTAGGATAATTTTCATTAGGTAAATTAAGATACTGATGCAAAGGCTTGAATATAGGTCTTGCCGCTTCTACATTATGTCTTTCAAACATTTTTATAGCATCGTATATATTCATGCTGCCGTTAAGCATACATACATATCTATAATATGAAGGACTTTCACTGTCATGAGTAGATAGTTTCATCAAATTACTTTCAAGTATTGCATTATCATAAAATGAAGCTATATCTCCTCTTACTTCAACCATTCTTTCAAGATGTTTAAGCTCTTCTATTCCTATTGAAGCCTGAAGATCTGTTGCACAATAATTGAATCTTCTTACAAAATTTTCTTTTTTATCATAATGAATAATATCTCTTATAGCATCCATTCCTTTTTTCTTTGTAAGTATCATTCCGCCCGCACCGCCTGAAGTAATCATTCTAGTTGCAGAAAGAGAAAAGTATGCAAAATCTCCAAAACTTCCAAGCAAAGTATCTCTATATTTTCCGCCCAAACTATGAGATGCATCCTCTATAACAGGTACTTTAATATCAGCAAGCTCATCTATTAAAGCACAATTTCCAAACATATGAGAAACTATAATTGCTTTAGTTTTTTCATTTATTGCTTCTATGATATTATCCATAGATATTTGAAAACTGTCTTCGTCTATGTCTATTAAAACAGGAGTAGCTTTTAAACTTGTAACTACTTGAAGCGGTGAGGCATTAAGAAAAGATGACATTATAACTTCATCACCTTCACCGATTTTTAAATGTCTTAATATTAGTTCTAAGGCAGCAGTTCCGCTATTAACGAATATTGCTGTAAAACCTTTTCCAAAATAACTTGCAAAGTTTCTTTCAAATTCCTGTATAACATCGCCTGTAGCAAGATTGTCGCTAATCATTACTCTTAAAGCGGATTCTAAATCTTTTTTTCTTATAGTTGGTCTGGAATGTCTAATCAATTTTTATTCCTTATATCAAATTAAAGTATTATAAATGATAATATCATAAAATATATTATTTTCAATATTTGTTATAAATTATAAAAAATGATTTTTTTGTTTATTGTATTTTATAATATTATTGGTATAATAAGTTATCTTAAAATTATACGGATAATAAGAATGAATAGTTTCATCAATAAAAATTATATGAAAATTATACTTCTATATTTAATTATTTTTTCGTTTATACTTAATATTATATTATCTTTTAATATTATCCCAATAAGAAGTACTTATGATGATTTTCAGCATTTTTATGATATGTATAGATGGTATGAGAAAAAAGAATTTCCTATAACAAGTACTAGATTTGAAGCTTCTGATACATATAAAGATGAATTTAAAACTGCAAGAGTTCCGGGCGGAGCTTATTATATATATTATATTCTATGCTATAAATTATCAAATGAGAATCTATACATAGCTAAAATTATAAATTATTTTTTTAGTCTTTTGTTAATATCTATATTTATATTTTGGCTTTATAAAAGACTAGGTTTTTTTGTATGTTCACTTATGTCGCCTCTCATTTTACTCAATGGATATGTAGTGAAGGCTATGACTAATTTTTGGAATCCTAATATAGCATTAATATTTAGTTTTATATTTTTTATTTTTCTTTATGAATATATA
>CASGDY010000116.1 GCA_949300355.1 uncultured Brachyspira sp. | reverse complement strand
TATAATAATATTTAAGGAAAAAAAAATGATTAAAAAATTTTTATTAATATCAGCATTTATTATTTTTGCTGTCAGCTGCTCAGGAAAGAATGATACAAAAGAAGTTGTAACAAATCCTTCAGAAATATCTAACTTTTTAAAAAAATATGATGGAAGATATTATCATGAACATGAATTTACAAATGGAAGTTATACTCACGTCGTTTTTAGAGTAGAAAATGGAAATATGTACATAGGCGAAGATAAAGAGCCTATGACTAATTTATCTCTTTCAGAAAATTCATTATTAATCGATATTAATGGAAATACTCAGTTAAGCAATACATATAACCAAATATACTCAATAATTCAAGTTAATCTATTTGATGATCATATAAAATTCAGCGGTAAAAATATTTTTGATAAAGAAGATTTTAATATTCCAGATGAAGATTATATAGTAATAAAACAAATTAAAGATTTAGGAATATATGCTGGTAATTACTATATACCAACTCTTGATGATAAAGGTAATGTAAAAACCAAAAATTATACTATTTTGATAGATAAAGAAGGTAATATATATGGATATAAAGGCATGACAAATGTAGGAATGACTTTTACATTAAAAGGCAATGTTTTACAATCAGAACATAATGATAATAATAATGATAAAGTTATAATGTCTTATGAATTAGAAAAAGATAGAATAGTTTATCAAATAAATTTCATATATGGAAAAGAATATTCTTATGAATTAATGAAATCAGATTTATTTACACCTTATTTAGGAACATATTCTGCAGGCGATATTATTTTAGAGGTAGAAGAAAACAATGCTAGCATTAACACAGCTACAGAAGGAAATTATCATTCTTGTATAATGAATGGAAATGAGCTAACTATATCGGAAATATCATTTTTAAATGATATAGATCCTATATCTGTAAAAGATCATAAAATAACATTCAGCGATGATAAAACAAAAGCTACTTACACTCAACCGGATGGAAATACTGTAGAATTAATTAAACAATAATGTTAAAATAAATAAATTTAAGCCTATTCATAATTACTTTATGAATAGGCTTTTTTAGTAAAATTTATTTGAAAAAAAAATTATTATATGATAATATATAAAAATATATCATTTGGAGCAATAAATGAGAAGAGGCAAAAAAAATCCATTTCAAAAAGAAGTTGAAAGAAAATTTGGAACTAGCGGATTTGAACTTAATTCTTTTCTATCCGGAGGTAAAAAAATGAAAGTTACCAAAGAAGAAATAGAAGACAGATATGATATAACTCTTGATCAGTTCGCATACTTTGCACAAATAGCTGGGTATAAAGTTCTAGCCGATAGTAAAGCCCTTATTATATTTAAATGAATTATGAATGATAATTTCAATGTACTGCTTCTAAATGATTTATGTTCCTATGGTAAGGCATCTTTAACGGTGAACATTCCTGTATTATCTCATTTTGGTATAAAAGTTTCGCCTCTTATCAGTGTTATACTTTCAAATCATACAGCTTTTGAATCTTTTTGTGCTTTTGATTTGACACAACAATTAGAAAAAATTGTAGAGGAACTAAAAATAAGAAAACCTGATTTTGATGCTTTTTATGTTGGGTGGATAGCTTCCGGGAAACAGCCTTCTATTGTTGTAGATATCATTAAAAGCTTTAATATAGGAATTATTTTGATAGATCCTATACTTGGAGATAATGGTAAGCTATACCCTTCTATGTCTGATGAGCATGTAAATTCTATGAAAGAATTAATGAAATATGCTGATATAGCAACTCCTAATATTACAGAATTAGCTATATTGTTAGGAAAAGATCCTTCTCTAAAATACAATGAAGAAGAAGTTAAAGATATGGCTAAAGAACTTGCTGAAATAGGACCAAAAACAGTAATAGTTACAAGTGTTTCAAAAGATGAAAATATAGGATGCTTATGCTATAAAGATAACAATATTATAACCAGCTATTACCCTAAAATTAATATAAGCATACCAGGTACAGGAGATGCGTTTGGTTCTTCTTTGTTGGGATATATATTAAAAGGCGATACTATAGAAACTGCTTTAAAAAAGTCCACAAAGTTCATATACGATTGCGTTGAAGCTTCCATAAAAGACAATGATGACAGAGTTTACGGAATAGCTATAGAAAAAAGGCTTAATTTACTTTAATTATAAAAAATAACTTAATAATCCCACCCCATAGTCTTTCTACTTATCTATGCTATTTCTACTTTATATTTATTTTTAACTTCTAACTGTTATTTTAGCTGCCCACCCAATATTTTTTTAATTTATTGACATCGTCACCGCACGGTGAGTCAAATTATAAATATAGTCAAAGTAATAATTATAATTTAAACTATAAATGAAGATTTATTTACCGTGCGTAGTGTAGAATAAAAAACATAATAAAAATTTGGGCGGGCATGTTTTTATAAATTAAGTAAAAAAATTAATAAATACTTTTATTGACAGTGAGTAATAAAAAAGCATAAAGGGCGGGATTTAAAAATTGCACTTTATGCTTTAGTAATTTTATTATAGTAAATTATAAATTTATTCTATTAATTTATTCTGTATATAATTAATTTCTTTTAATATTATATTTCTATATTCTGAATTTCTTCCCCATACAGCTTTACTTAATGCTGTTTGATAATTATTCAAAGCTTCTTTGAGTAAACTTTTAGTATTTCTATCTATATATCTTTCTGCTCTAAATTTATAAATATCTGCTAAAAGTTTATATCCGCTGTAATCATCAGGAACTAATGCTAAATATTTTAAGGCATAAGTTTCAGCAGCCTCATCATTTTTTAAATTGTTAAGGCAAACTAAAGCAGCCCTGTAATTAGCAGCAGCATAATTCTCATTTATTTTAATTATAGATTCATAATCTGATAATGCTGATTTGACATTTCCCATAAGTTCTTTTATATACCCTCTTTGATAAATATAATTAATATTATTACTATCAAATGATAAAGCATTATTAATTATATTTAAAGCCTCATTATAATTTCCAATTTTAGTATAAATCTTTGAAGCAGCATAAAGCTTATCAGGATTATTTGCATTTACATTTATTAAATTTTGAAGCTCCTCAGAAGATGGATTATAATTATCTACATTAACAGCAGTTTCAGCTATATATATAGGATTAAAATCAATATATTTAGAAGCTCTATTATAAGACAAAAGAGAATATTCATATAAATAAGCCTTATTATATGCCATTCCTAATAATAAATCCTTTCCGCCATTAACATTAATATATTCAGTGATTCTATTAATGATATTAAATCCTTCTATATTGTATTCATAGATATATGCTTCAGCAAGTCTTATTCTATTATCTATATATGCAGGCGCAATTCTCGAAATTTCTTTCATAATGGAAGATAAATTTACATAAGCATTTATATTATTATAATATTCAATAGAATTCAAATAAGAATCCATATACATTTCATTTTCAACAGCAATAGCATCGTAATTTCCTCTATTTCTTCTAATAGCTAAAGCAGCAGTTTTAGCAGCATCTGCATATCTTTTATTTTTATACAAATATGCTGCATAAAGACCATAAGTTGTAGACTCAACCTGTTTTATATAAGCAACATCATAATTTTTATTTCTTAAATCGGATATATAAGCTAAAGCCTCATTAAATTGATTAAATCTGATAAATTCAAATATCCTATCTGTAACTAAATTTAAATGTAATTTTAATTCTTCTTCCCAATATTCTGTAGCTCTTATATCTATAGCATCTCTCTCTTTTTGATAAGCTGATGTATCTTTATTTGAAGCTCTGATACCTAGCAACTTTCTAAGCATAAGAACATTATTAACACTTATTGTATTAGCATTAAAATTTTCTTTCAATATATTTATAGCTTCATCTGTAGAACCTAAATTATTATAAGCATCAGCAATATAACCTATTCTAAGCTGTTCCTCATTTCCTTCAAATTTATATTTAGAAAGAAGCTGCATTATATCAACATAATACTTTTTCTGCTTTAATAACTCTGCTTTATCTAATATTTTATTATATTCTATATTATTCAATAAACTATTTGCAATATCTTCATAAGATTCTACAGATTTTAATAATTTGGAAGCTTCATCATATTTTTTTTGTCTTATCAAACTCTTACTATAATCGATTTTATTCTCATCAGAAATATTATACAAATTAATAATCTGCGATATTATTCTATCAGGATAATAACTATAACCTAAACCATACAACATAGATGCAAAAGTCTCATATAACCTAGGCTTATTATATGTATATTCTAATCCTCTTTCTAATATTTTTATAGCTTCAGTTTCATTTTTTTCATATAAATATATTTGAGCTAATATAGCATAAGGTTCATCAAAATCTTTTACAGATGAAATGAGTCCTAGCAATATACTTTTTGCCCTATTATAATCTTCCAAAGCAAAATATGTTTTAGCTAAAGCAGCTGTTATTTCAGGATAATCTTTAGAATAAGAAGATATAGCATTTAATATATTTATAGCATTACTATAATTTTGAGAAGAAAAACTATTATTCCATGCATATATTTCTCTTTTTACTATAGCATTAGTTATTTTAGTTTGAACTCTAATTTTTTCTTCATTATTGGTATATCTTGCCTTTTTATAATTATTGATAGCATTATCATACTGATTATTTAATAAATCTATATCTCCAAATCCTTCACTAGCATAAGAATTATTTTGCTTTAAGCAAGCATTAAAATAATAATCAGCACTCTTAACATCGCCATTTTTTAATGCCGAATTACCAGCCAAAAAAAGCCAGTAAGGATTATTAGTTGTTTTATACGCTGTAATACATGATTTTAACGTTTCTTCATATTCGTTAATAGTATCAAAAAACTCATAAATCAAACCATAAACAATATCATAATCTTTTTTTTCTATATATAAGGATAAAAGTTTCTTTAAATCTAAAGAAGCATAATAAAGGTCTGCTCTTCTATAATATGAAAGCCCTCTGAGATAATATATTTCATAATAATCTTTATAATTAGTTTCTAAAAAATTGCATAAATTAATTGCATCAAAAAAATTACCATCTTGAATAAACTTTCTGACTTTATCTAATTCTTTATTTAAGTCATATTGAGTATTTGTAGCTAAAGCGGTTTTATTAGTGTTTGCCGTTATACTTTCTAAAGTAATATTCGCATTTCTGTCACTCATTACAGTATGATATTGTAAAATATCTTTGGAATATGCCGAAATATATATAGTAAAAATTATAAATAAAATTTTATTTATTTTCATAACAAGTCCTTATTTATCATTTCAAATATCGGAAAGGGATTTGGTATATTTTAATTATAACGGATAAAAAATGAAAGAAATTATTGTACTAATATCTAATGCCAGCGATATAAAAGATAAATCTAATCAATTTATGCTTAACATGGTAGAGCATTTTTATAAATTCTCTATAAAAATAACAGTATTTTCAAAATCATTCCCAAAGAATTTTCCAGCTTATATTGCAAGAAAACATTTGTCTTTATTATTCTTTAAGAAGTCAGCAAAAAATATAGCAAATATTGCTGAAAATGCTAATGCCATTATAGCTATAGATTTCCCTATGAATATAATAGCATCTATGGCTAAAGATATTCTAATAAAAAAAAGAGTAAATAAATTACCTGTAATAGTATGGTATACTTTAAATTTTCAAAATCATTTATATTTTCAGGAAAAAAAAGACAGCAAAACAAAATTAATAGATAAAAGACTTATGAAATTGGATTATGAACATACTGAGAATATTGATATCATAATATGCGGAAGTAAAAAAACAAAAGAAAGATTATTATATTTACATAAAGATATAAAAAATATAGAGATAATACAGCCTTATTTTTCTCCTTATATATTTATTAATAATGATAAAAAAGAAAAAGATAAATCAATAATAATTTTCTATAATAAAGAAGATAGTATCTTCAAATGTACGGCAGCTTATGCACAGTATTTGAAAGAAAGTGATGATATATATAAATTAAAAATAATAGGATATGATAAAGAATTAAAAGAAAATATTCATAAATTAAATATAGAACAATATGTGGAATTCATAGATGAAGATGATAATACTAAAATAGGAAAAGAAATAGAAACTGCAAACTGCATGATAATACATAATATAAAAGATTCCTTCTATACTCAATTAATAGCAGCTTGGCATTATAAAACATTGCCTATAATAGATGCTAAAAGTTCATCTGCCGAAATAGCTTCTGATGATAAAAATGCCTTGATATACGATTCTAAAAATCCAATATCAATAATATCCAAAATAAAAAAGATGACTGAAAATAAAAAATCTTATGAATTATTTATGTCATCAATAGAAGAAATGCAAAACACAGATGAAATATTACAATTAATCTATAATTTCAATCATAATTAAAAATAAAAAAGGAGGATAATTCCTCCTTTTTATAATTATTGTAATTATTAATTTACTATTACCAATTAGTTTTATTAGGTTTTCTTAAAGTAGGTTCATCATTAGCAGGCATAACCTTTTTAAGCTCATTAAACAATCTTTTTTCTTCAGCAGATAATTTAGACGAAACATCTATATTAACCACAACAAATAAATCACCTCTTCCGGATCTGTTTATATGAGTTGCACCGCTTCCTTTTAATTTAAATATTTGTCCGCTATTAGTTCCTGCTGGAATTTTTATTTTAACTTTCTTTTTATCTAAAGTTTGTATATAAATATCAGCACCTAATGCAGCTTGTGCGATATTAATACCTACTTCTGTTATTAAATCTATACCGTCTCTTACAAAATAAGGATGCGGACTAACATGTATATACAAATATAAATCTCCTGCTATTCCTCCGCCTATAGCCTCACCTTCTCCGCTTACTCTAAGCTGAGTATTATCATCTATACCTTTAGGAATATTAACAGAAATAGTTTTAGTCTTCTTAACAGTACCAGTTCCTCTGCAGTTTTTACAAGGAGTTGTTACTATAGAACCGCTTCCATTACATCTGCTGCATGTTCTTCTTACACTGAAAAATCCCTGAGCCATTCTAACTTCTCCGCTTCCTCCGCAGGTAGGACAAGTTTGTGTTTTTGTACCAGGTTCTGCACCTGTACCATGACAAACATCGCAAGTATCATTTTTATCTAATTTAATTTCCATTTTCTTTCCGAAAACAGCATCTTCTAAAGATAAAGTAACATCATGTCTTATATCGTTACCTCGTCTTTGAGATCTTGAACCTCTGCCTGAAAATCCGCCTCCGAAAAATGAACTGAATATATCATCTAAATCACCGAATCCGCCGCTGCCGCCGAACATAGATGAGAAATCAAACCCGCCTCTTCCGTAAGCATCAGCAAAATCGCTATGAACACCTTGAAAACCAAATTGATCATATTGAGATCGTTTTTTCTCATCAGATAAAATCTCATAGGCTTCAGTAGCTTCTTTAAATTTTTCTTCGGCTTCTTTATTACCTGGATTTCTATCCGGGTGATACTGCATAGCTAATTTTCTATATGCTTTTTTTATTTCATCACTAGTAGCGGTTTTTGCCACTCCTAATACTTCATAATAGTCTCTTTTTTCTGCCATTTCTCATATCCTCTATATAAATTTATCTTTAATTATTAAAAAATCATTTTTTTCTTCTGCCTAATATTAAACCCAATCCAATCCCCCCAACAGCTAAAGCTCCAACAACATATTTATTTGAAGCTAAATATTTAATATTATACTGCATACGAGTCTCATTATTAGATAAAATCTCATAAGCTTCATTTATATCTATAAATTTTCTACTAGCTTCTTCATCGCCTGGATTTCTATCCGGATGATATTTCATAGCTAATTCTCTATAAGATTTTTTTATTTTCTCATTACTAGAAAACATATTAACATCAAGTATTTTATAATAATCTTTATCCATAATAAATATCCTTTAATTATATAAAAAAATTATCAATATTATTATTTTTTCTCAAAAAATAGTAAACTTTCAACTATTAGTAATAAAACAGAAGAAATCCATATAGCTCTAATTTCAAATATATTTGTAAACAAAGTTCCTAAAAAAGCCCCAAATGAAAAAGATAACAATATTACAATATACATTAATCCTTTTTTTAATCCTGTTTTATCTTTATTAAATAAAAATTTAAATAAATTCTCTGAAGCAGACCTTAAATTACCAGTACACATATTTGTAACATAAGAAAGTCCTTCTACTTTATTGAACGTTATCATAAATATTGCCGACATAAATGACATACTTCCTACAATCACAGTATCTGAAAATGTTTCAGGCAATAGCCCTACTATAAACAGCACTATAGCATCTATTAAAATGATAACATATTCAAATTCAATTATCTTTCTTTTATTTAAAATTTCTTTTATATACAAAGCAAAAAAAATTCCAATAATAAAAATTATAATAGATATAAAATAATGCAGAGTATCTTTAAATTGTCTTTTTACCAATCCAATAGCTAAAAATATTATATTACCAGTCTGAGCATAGGCAAAAACTCCGCCTCTAGTAATATAAGTATAAGCATCTACAAAACCGCCAACCATAGTAAGTATAGAAGCCACATATATAGTTTCAGTTGTATGTATTGATTCATTTTTTCTTTTAATGAAATCTATAATTTTATTTTTCACTTATCTGCCTTATTTTTATTGCCAAATATTATAACACAAAAAAATATTTTTTAAATAA
>CASGDY010000115.1 GCA_949300355.1 uncultured Brachyspira sp. | reverse complement strand
CTCGATACCCTACTCAATGTAGGAAAGCGGGATCTTATCGATAGTTTTGCTTTGGTATCTATTTGTCTCGATACCCTACTCAATGTAGGAAAGCGGGATCTAACTTTAGTAATTTCATGAGCCGATGAGTCTCGATACCCTACTCTACGCTCTGCGCGCCTTTGGATATAAAAAATTGCGAGTGCCTGACATTCGAGAGAATGGCAGGGGCTTATTAACGAGCAATTTTTTATTAGTGATGTAGGAAAGCGGGATAAAAACTCATTAAAATGATTTTTTAAGGTATTCTTAATTAGAATACCTTTTTTTATTTTAGAAAACATAAAAACGTATATCTATTAAGTATTTTAAACCTATTTTTATACTTGTAACTTTACTATTATATGGTATAATTTTAATGTATATATTCTGAATAAAATAAGGATTCATTAGAAATGGAAAAAATTAATATAAATAAAATAATGGAATTATTACCTCATAGATACCCTTTTTTACTAGTTGACAGAGTAGAAAGCGTTGAAGAAGGAAAAATACATGCTATAAAAAATGTAACTTTTAATGAACCTCAGTTTACAGGACATTTTCCGGAAAGTCCTATTATGCCTGGCGTTCTAATGATTGAAGCATTGGCTCAGACTTCCGGTATTTACTGCTATACAAAGATTTTAAAGCCAGATGAATATGGTAAAAAATTTATGTTCTTCGCTAAAATAGATAATGTTAAATTTAAAAATCCTGTAATACCGGGAGATGTTATGGATATGTTTGTTACTGTTAAAGCATTCAGTAACAATCTTCTTAAAACTCATGGAGAAGTAAAAGTTAATGATAAATTAGCTTGCTCTGGAGATTTAGGTTTATTTTTAGTAGATAAGGAAGCTATGAAAATAGATAAATAATAGCTTAAATAAAATAAGGATAATAAATGTCAAATAATATACATCCAACTGCAATAATTTCTGATTCTGCTAAAATTGCAGATACTGCAGAAATTGGGCCTTATGCCATTATAGAAGGTGAAGTAACTATAGGTGAAAATACAACTATCGGAGCACATTCTGTAATAAAAGAATATACAACAATAGGTAAGAACAATATAATACATGATCATGCTGTTATAGGAAATCTTCCTCAAGATATACATTTTGATAGCAAAACTGTTAGCTTTTTAGAAATAGGTGACGGAAATGAAATTAGAGAATTTGCTAATCTTCATAGAGCATCTAAAGAAAATGCTAAAACTATTATAAAAAATAATTGCTATATAATGGCTACAGGGCATGTTGCTCATGACTGTGAAATAAATGATAATGTCATAATATGTAATGGTGCTTTAGTAGCAGGACATGTAAGAGTTGAAAAAGGTGCATTCATATCTGGAAACTGTGTGGTACATCAATTCTGTGCTATAGGTCAGTATGCTATGATAAGCGGTATGTCTGCTGTAGGAAGAGATATACTACCATTTGCATTAACTGCTCATGCAGGCGAGGCAATTATTTATAAGCTCAATTTAGTAGGTATGAGAAGAGCTGGTTTTACATCTGAACAAATTTCTCAGGCTGAAGAAGCTTATGATATGTGGTTTAATTGGAATAAAACAAAACAAGAATTTTTAGATACATATTTAAATGACACCTCATTGAATCCTATAGCTAGAGATATTGTAGAGTTTATATCCAAAGCTAGAAGAGGAATAACCCCTAGAAAAACGGTTTAAAAAATAAAATAAATTATGAGAATATTTATAGCCACTGGCGAAGTTTCAGGCGACATTCAAGGTGCCTTATTAGCAAGAAAAATAAAAGAGCTGGATCCTGATATAATATTAGACGGTTTCGGCGGTGTTGAAATGCAAAAGGCTGATGTCAATATATTATCTGATATGTCCACTTTATCAACTATAGGTATATTTGAGGGTGCTAATCCTAAAGTTGCTTTTAAAAATCTTGGGGCTTTTAATAGATTAAAAGAGTATTTAAAAAATAATAAAGTTGATATTATGCTTCTTGTAGATAATCAGGGTGTAAATCTCCTATTAGCAAAATATTGTAAGGCTAATAATATAAATTATATGTATTATTTTCCTCCTCATGTAGGTATATGGGGTGCTTGGAATGCTAAAAGGCTTCTTTCTGCCAAAAAAATAATTACTCCTTTCCTATTCGATTATGAAGTATATAAAAAATTTGGTTGTGATGTGATGTACAGCGGACATCCATTTGCAGATTTGGATTATAATAAAAATATACCGCCATTAAATATGCCTAAAAAAGAATATACTGTGGGAGTTCTATTTGGAAGCAGAAATCAGGAAATAAAAAAGTTAGCTCCTGTATTTATAAAATCTATGAAGATGCTTAATGATATGCTTTCTTCAAATATAAGATTTCTAATACCTATAGCATATCCCGAATATAAAGAACCTATAGAAAAAATTCTAGATAGTTATAAAAATTTATTGGAAAATGTTTCATATTCTTTATTATGCGGCGATGATAAAGATTATGTTTATTCCTATTCCGATGCCTTAATAATGTCAAGCGGTACGGCTAGTCTTTTAGCTGCATGTTATGGAAAACCTATGGTTATATGTTATAAGATATCATTTATAACTTTTTTACTTGGAAAATTATTTACAAATATAAAATATGTTGGTATGCCTAATGTTCTTCTTAATGAGGAAGCAGCTCCTGAACTTTTACAAAATGACTGCAATCCAAATGCCATTACAAGTCATATTATGAAATATTTAACCGATAAAGAATATTATAAAAAAGTTAGTAATAATTTGCTTAGAGTGAGAGAAACTTTAGGTGAAAAGAATGTGCTAGAACGTATAGCAAAAGAGATTATAAATTCATGATAGATTCTAAAACCGATATAGAAGAGATAAAAAAATATATTAAAAATCATAAAAAAGAGCCTATAAAATTTAATATTACTTGGCTTGATAATAATTCTAAACAAAAAATAAATTTCATTTTAGAAGAAATATTAAAAAAATATAATATAAGTAAATATACAAATGATGCACATTATATTATAATGGAGCTTATATCAAATGCTATAAAAGCTAGATATCTTCATGCTATTACAATTAATACTTTGATAAACAAATTTCCAGATTTTATAGAAAAAATAAAAAATGAAGAATATTTCAATGATTATGATATAATGAGTGAATATTCTAATATATTAAAAGACGAAGAAACTATAAAACAATTAAAAGAATTTATAAAATTAGAAAATAATCTTATAAAAGATATTGATAATAATATTGAAATTGATGAAAATAAATACTCAAAATTATTATTATGCAATAGCAAACTTACCATAACATTGGTGACTAGATTTAATAAAAACAATATAGAATTTGAAATAATAAATGATGCTCCTCTTACAATGATTAGCAGAACAAGAATAGATTCTAAAAGATTAACATTTAAAGAATATTATAAAAATAATTTGGTAGAAAAATTCTTTATGGAACAATTAGATAACACAGAAAGTGCAGGATTTGGACTTGCATTATGCGATTTGAGATTATTTAATCAAACTTTAGAACCGCATGATCATTTAAAAATATATGATGAGAATCATAAAACACATTCAAAATTGATACTTCCTATCAAAAAACAATTCTCTCTTGTTATATATAATAAATACTAAAAATTTAAAATTTATTTACATACCCCACCCTTTATTCTTTAGAACTTTTATTTGAATATAAAACTTAATTTTTAATTATTAATTTATTCAGAAAATAAAGCACCCGCCCAAGTTGTTTCTAAATTTAAAAATCTATTTAACGCACGGTTAGCTAAACTTAATAATATAATTAATTTATAATTATTAATAATACATCTATATTCATAACTTTACTCTGCGTGCGGTGAGAAGATTAAAAATATAATTAAATTTTGGGTGGGTAGCCATAATTTTAACATAAATAAAAAAGAAAAATCAATTCAATATTCTAAATAAAACAAAAAATATATAGGGTGGGATTTAAAATAAAGCAAAAATATTATATATCCAAATAAATTATTTTAGCACCGCTTCCTCCAAGATTTATAGGAGCATCAGAATAATATTTTATATGATTTTTTCCTTCTGTTACTAAATAATATTCAACTAGATTTTTTAAAACAGGTATTCTATTCTCGCTTCCAAAACCTTTACCATGTATTATTAGTATTGGGCTTATTTTATTTTTTTTACATTCATAAATAAAATGTTTAATTTCTATTAATGCTCTTTCACTTGTAAGTCCATGTAGATCTAGCCTATCTTTTGGAATGGCATTTTTTATATTAGGCTTGAATTTAGTATTAACTTTTCTGTCATGAATAGATTTTTTAGAATGATTAGTGCAATCGAGATTCTCAATTGCACTTAAAAACATTTCTTCATCTTCTTTTGTGTAGGCTAATTCTTCTTTTGAATTGATTTGAATTTCTTTATTAAGATTATTTTCTTTATCAATTTTATCTTTATTAAATTCTTTTTTTATATCTTCTTTTTTCTTATTAAACTCATCAGGAACATATCCATGCTCTAAATAGAATTCAAATAGTCTTCTTTCTTCTTCTTCAGAGTTTTTTGGCATATTTATAAAATCCTAAACAATAATTTATGAATTTAATAATTTTAAAAACTCAGCATTGTCTTTAGTAGAATTCATTTTATCAACAACAGTTTCTATTAATTGATCTTCATCTATACCTTGAGACTGCATATATTTTCTCAATGCCCACATTTTATTTTTCTCTTCTTCAGTAAGAAGTAAATCCTCTCTTCTAGTAGAAGAAGAATCAATATCAATAGCAGGGAAAAGTCTTCTATTGGCAAGTTTTCTGTCTAAATGAAGTTCCATATTACCAGTACCTTTGAACTCTTCATAGATATAATCATCCATTTTACTTCCAGTATCAACTAAAGCAGAAGCAATTATAGTAAGAGATCCTCCCTCTTCTATATTACGAGCAGCACCGAAGAATCTTTTTGGTTTATGCAAAGCATTTGAATCAACACCGCCTGTTAATACTTTACCGCTTGCAGGAACCACTAAGTTATAAGCTCTTGAAAGTCTTGTAATAGAATCTAATATGATAACAACATCATGTTTATTTTCAACTAATCTTTTTGCTTTTTCTAATACCATTTCAGAAACTTGACAATGTTTATCAGGAGTTTCATCAAAAGTAGATGCTATAACTTCAGCTTCTGGTACTTGTCTTTTCATATCAGTAACTTCTTCAGGACGTTCATCTATAAGAAGAATGAAAAGTTTAATATCAGGATAATTTTTACATATAGCATTAGCAATTTCTTGAAGCATCATAGTTTTACCAGCTTTAGGAGGTGCTACAATTAATCCTCTTTGACCTTTACCTATAGGAGAAACTAAATTAATAATACGAGTAGAAATTTTATTAGGAGCAAACTCTAAATCTATACGTTCATTAGGAAAAATTGGAGTTAATTTATCAAAATGAGGTCTTTTATATAGATTATTAGGTTCTTCCCCATTAACAGTTTCTATTCTAAGTAAAGCAAAAAATTTCTCTCCAGCATTATCTTTAGGAGGTCTCACTTCACCTGTAATTAAATCACCAGTTCTAAGTCCGAAAAGTCTTATTTGAGCAGGAGAAATATATATATCATCTGGTCCAACTAAATAATTACTATTTTTTGAACGTAAGAAACCAAAACCATCTTGTAAAGTTTCTAAAGTACCTTCAGCAACTATTTTTCCCTCTAAAGCAATCTGTGCCTTTAATATAGCATGCATAAGTTCTTGACGTCTTATATTATTACTAGTGTCTTTCTTTATACCATAAGACTCAGCAAATTCTAATAATTCCTCAAAAGTTAAAACACTTAATTTGCTAATATAAAGTATATCATGAGGTCTTTTTATTTCTTTTACTTCATCATTAGTTTCTATTTCTTTACCAAATTCATCTTTTTCCTGTATAATTTCTGAATTATTTGTATTTTCTTCATTAGTTTCAGCAACAACTTGTTTTACAACTTTCTTTCTAACAACTTTCTTCACCTGAACAGGAGCTGTTTCAATTTCCTCATTTTCATTAGATACTTTCACACGTTTTTTGGTTGGAAAAGGCATAATAATTCCTTCGATAAACAATAATCATACCAAGTTATAGCGAATACTCGCTATAACTACACGATATAATATTTATCTTAATTTGCTTATATTAGATTTATAAACTTGATTTAATTTATTTTTATTTTATTTATTTTCAGTTTTAGCAGAACTGCTATCAGATTCGCAAAGCATAACAACACACATGTCAGCAGCATCACCGAATCTCTTATATGATAAAATTTTTCTTACATAACCGCCGTTTTTACCAGCATATCTAGGAGCTATATCCTTAAAAAGTTTAGCAAGTACATCTTTGTCTTTAATATACTTTGCTATAGTTCTTCTATTGTGAACATTATCAACTTTAGCTTTATATATTGTTTTATCAGCTAATTGCTTAATAGCTCTACCCTTTTCTTTAGTAGTTTCTATTTTTTCATATTTAAAAAGAGAAGTAAGCATATTAGAAAGCATAGCTTTTTTATGTGCACTTGTTCTATTAAATTTTTTTACTGTAACTCTATGTCTCATTTTACTATCCTTGAAAGTTTATTAACTTTTATATTATTCTCTTATCCTCTCATACCAAGATGAGCATTATACTCAGCTAGCTTTTCTTTAATTTCTTCGATAATCATTTCATTAGCACCGATTAATCTTAATAAATCAGCATCAGTTTTTACAGCAACTTTATCTAAAGTTTTCAAATCAGAAGCCATTAAGAAATTAGCAGTTCTAACAGAGAATTCTACCTCTTCAATATGTTTAC
Organism: uncultured Brachyspira sp.; assembly: GCA_949300355.1. Classification (GTDB taxonomy): domain Bacteria; phylum Spirochaetota; class Brachyspiria; order Brachyspirales; family Brachyspiraceae; genus Brachyspira. The sequence continues at coordinate 4,140 of CASGDY010000115.1, read as the reverse complement.
CTTTAAGAGAATCAAGCACAGAATCTTTAGGAGTTTCTTCTATTTTTTCATCATCTCCATTAGCCTCTTCAGGATCCATAAAATGCTTTAAATTATCTCTTAAAATCTTAGCAGCTTGGGATAAAGCCTTATCAGGAGCTATATTACCCTTAGTTTCTATCTCAAGAGTAAGTTTACCATAATCTATACGCTGACCCACTCTGATAGGATCAACATTATATTTGACACTTACAATAGGAGAATAAATAGCATCTATAGCTATAGCATTAATATCTTCTAATAATTCAATATTCATTTCAGCAGGCACATAGCTGTATCCGCCTTCAATTTGAATATCCATCTCAAAAGTATATCCCTCAGCGATTGTAGCTATATAGTAGTCAGGATTATGCACTTGAGCTTCAGTATCATCAGCCACCAAATCTCCAGCAGTGATAACACATGGACCTTCTTTTTTCATATGAATAGTTTTAGTATCCATATGGCTAGGAAGAGAAACCACAACATTTTTAAGATGCATAATCATAACAATTGTGTCCTCTTTCATTCCAGGAACATTTTCAAATTCATTGCTAACACCATCAATTTTGATAGTAGTGATAGCATAACCAGGTATAGAAGATAATAGTACTCTTCTTAAAGCATTACCAACTGTTACCGCATATCCTCTCTCAAAAGGCTGAGCTATAAATTTACCATAAGTAGGAGTTAAATCCTTCTTTTCAAAAGTAACTCTATGAGGATGTCTAATAGATTCTAATATTTCTTTTAATGCCATTCTTAAAATACCCCTTATAAAAGAGTTCCATTACTTAGAATAATACTCAATGATGAGCTGTTCATTAATAGGATACTCTATATGCTCTCTTATAGGTAAAGTAACTATTTCACCTGTCTTGCTGGAAAGATCTAAACTTAACCATGCAGGAACATATTCGCTTTTTAAACCTTCTGCTATAGTTTTTACTTCAGATATTGCATTACCTCTTTCAGTGAAAGAAATTTTATCGCCTACTTTAACGCAATAAGAAGGAATAGTCATTCCCTTACCATTAACTGATATAAAACCATGAGCTACAAATTGTCTAGCTTGATTTCTGCTTTTAGCAAGTCCAAGTCTATAAACAACATTATCCAAACGAAGTTCTAATAATCTAAGTAAGTTTTCACCGGATACGCCAGCTATACGAATAGCCTCATGATAATAATTTCTAAATTGTTTTTCTAAAACGCCGTAAATACGTTTAACCTTCTGTTTTTCTCTCATCTGAATACCATATTCTGATAACTGTTTCATTTTCCTGTTAGCAGGACCTGGTACATCTCTCTTTTTTGTTATAGCACATTTAGCAGTAAGACATCTATCACCTTTTAACATAAGTTTCATTTTTTCACGGCGACATAATCTGCAACTAGCATCTCTATATCTTGCCATAATTATTTATCTCCTATTATCAATACAATTCTTAATTAACTATTATATTCTTCTTCTTTTTCTAGGACGGCAGCCGTTATGAGGCATTGGAGTAACGTCCTTAATAAGTTTAACTTTAAGACCTGAAGCTTCAACAGCTCTGATAGAGCTTTCTCTTCCCATTCCAGGACCTTTAACATAAACTTCTACTTCTCTTACACCCATTTCATAAGCTTTTTTAGATGCTTTTTCACTAGCAACTTGTGCTGCGAAAGGTGTAGATTTCTTACTGCTTTTGTAATCTCCATCTAAACCTGCACTAGCCCATGATAGAGTATCACCATTTCTATCAGTTATAGTAACTATTGTATTATTAAAGCTAGCCTTTATATGTACTATACCAAAAGCTTCAACTTTTCTATCTTTTTTAATTTTTTTATCTTTTAGAGTTTTTTTACCTTTTTGAGTAGCCACTATTCTCCCCCATTAATTATTTTTTACCTGGTGCTTTTACCTGGTGCTTTTTTCTTACCAGCAATAGCTTTTCTTGCACCGCCGCCTCTAGCATTACGAGAGTTTGTGCGAGTGCGCTGACCATGTACAGGAAGCCTTTTAATATGACGCATTCCACGATATGAGTGAATGTCTTTTAAACGCTTTATATTGTTATAAAGCTCTGTACGTAAATCACCTTCTACTTTAGTAGTTGCTTCTATAGCATCTCTTAAAGCTGTAATTTGTGCATCTGTTAAATCTTTAGCTTTGATAGAATAATCTATATTAGCCTTATCGCAAATAACATGAGCAAGTGTACGTCCTATACCATATATATCAGTAAGGGCTATTTCTATTCTTTTATTATTTCTTATTTCAACACCCATTAAGCGTGCCATATTAATTATCTCCTTAAATTAATTACTTCTGTTTTTGTTTATGTCTTGGGTTTTTCTTACATATAACTCTAACTACGCCTTTTCTTTTAACTATTTGACAGTCATTACAGCGTTTTTTTATAGAACTTTTTACTTTCATTGTAACTAATCTCCATTTAATTTATTACTTATAACGATAAATTATTCTTCCCTTTGTCAAATCATAGGGAGACATTTCTATAGTTACCTTATCACCAGGAAGTATACGTATAAAATTCATTCGCATTTTACCTGATATGTGTGCCAATATCTTATGACCATTTTCAAGCTCTACTCTAAAAGTAGCATTTGGAAGAGGTTCTACAACAGTACCCTCAACTTCTATAGTTTCTCTCTCAGCCATTTTTGTTTACCTTCTAACCTTAGATTTCTTTAATATACCATCATAGTTATGCATCTGTAAATAAGATTCTATTTGTTTTAATAATTCAACAGCAACGCTTACACTAATCATTACTGAAGTTCCTCCCATCAAATAAACAAGAGAATTATTTGTACCTCTGAAAGGAGCAAATATAGGAATCTTAGACATCAAATCTGGGAATACTGCTATAGCTGCCAAAAATATTGAACCGCCTATAGTTATTCTGCTTAATACAGTTTTAAGATACTCTGCTGTTTGTGTACCTGGTCTGTAGCCTGGTATAAAACCGCCTGATTTCTTAAGATTCTCAGCTATATCATCTGGATTAAACTGTACTGATGTATAAACATAGGCAAACATTATAACTAAAAGACAGTAGAGAATAATATATGCCCAACTACCATAAGAGAAAAATCTAAGCAATGCATCCAACCATCTCCATTGAACACCTCTAGTTAAACTAGCTATCTGAGCAGGAATTGCCATTAAAGCTGAAGCGAATATTATAGGTATAACACCAGATGGGTTGATCTTGAAAGGAATATGAGTTGACTGAGCACCAAAAACTTTTCTACCAACTACACGCTTAGCATATTGTACTGGAATTCTTCTCTGTCCGCTCTCTTCATAAACTACACAGAATATTACTATTGCAAAAATTATGAAGAAAAGAACTATAACTAAAGAATTCAAATACTCACTTTCTCTTTTCTGTATAACATCATAAACACCAGCAGGAATACGAGCAACAATACCAGCAAAAATTATAACAGATATACCGTTACCAAGGCCGCGTTCTGTAATTTGGTCACCTAGCCACATTAAGAACATGGTACCAGCAGTAGCTGTTACAACTACTAATAATACAAATCCTATACCAGGATTCATAAATATCATAGCACCTTCATTTATACTCTGTATCCAGCTAGCCATAGCTGCAGATTGTACTATACAAAGAACAAGTGTTAGATATCTAACATACTGATTTATCTTTTTACGACCACTCTCACCTTCTTTTTGCATTCTTTCCAAAGCTGGAATAACTACTCCAAGAAGCTGCATTATAATCGAAGCAGAAATATAAGGCATAATACCAAGTGCTAATATAGAAAATCTAAATAAAGCACCGCCTGAAAATAAATCCATTATAGTTAAAAGTCCTCCGCCACCTTGAGATGATGACAGAAAACCTAACAAAGCAGTAGGATCTATTCCAGGTGTAGGAATATGGCTACCTATTCTGTATACTAGTATAGCCATAACAGTAAATAAAATTCTGCTTCTTAATTCTTGTACCTTAAATATATTAGTTAATGATTTCAACATTATAGTTTACCTTAAGATTTTTTATCTTCTTTTTTTCTAATATATTTTTTGCGTTCATGTATTATAACTTTACCGCCAGATTTTTCAATTTTTTCTATAGCTTT
>CASGDY010000114.1 GCA_949300355.1 uncultured Brachyspira sp. | reverse complement strand
AAGACAAGACAAGACAAGACTTTAGAATATATAGAAATAATACATCATATAAATAAAAATTACAACCAATGTTTTATTCATATTTAATACGAATAAAATATTGGTTTTTTTATATTTTAAATTAAAGGCGGATAATATATGTTTGAATTGAAAGTTAGAGAAGAAGAAAAAGATGGTTTTATTTATAAAATTATGAGTTTGGATTTAGGTAATAAAACAGAGGAAATATATATAAAATTACCTATATCAGAAAAAGAATATTTAACAAAATCTTATGATCCATACGTATTTTTTAATATATTTAAAATGATGTCTATAGGCGGAAATTGTATAATAAGAGGAAATGTAAATAAATCTTTTTTAGATAATTTAGAAATGTTTACTGAATGTTGGAAAGTATGGCTTCCTGATAAATGCAAAGATATAAAGATTATAGCAGATGAAGAAATAGATGATGAACCTAAAAAACTTAATAATGATGCTGTATTATGTTTTTCTGGAGGACTAGATTCTGTTTCTTCTTTGTATAGACATTATAAAGGCTTAGTTGGCAGAAACAATAAAAACATAAAGAAATTATTGTCTATAATGGGATCTAGAGATATTGCTGCGAGCCTAGAACAAATGAATACTTATAGAATTCATAAAATGAAAGATATGTGTGATGATTTAGGTTTATCTATAACACCAGTTATCACAAATTTATATAATACTGAAACAATATTTAATTGGGGTGATGAATTTATATCATTGTATGCATCTTTGATGATGTTATATCAAGATACTTATAATAATTTATTAATTGCTTCCGATGAATTTGTTTTACAAGATTCTATAATAGTACCGCATGGTTCTAATCCTATATCAAATAAATTCATAAAGTCTAATCAATTTAATTTTATAACAGACGGAGAACTATTAACGAGAGTTGATAAAATGAATAGTATTAAAAGCTGGAATTTTGCTCTTAAAAACTTATTAGCTTGTGATATACCTTTTAATGAAACTAATAAGTGCTGCGGAAAATGTTTTAAGTGTTTAGTTACCAAATTAAATTATAAAGTAATTAATGCTGATGTCAATTTCAATGAAATATATGATGATCCTAGTTTTGATATTGATAAATATGGTGATTTTGGTGAATATTTTAATATATTTTATAAAGAAGTTTTATATTATAATGAGGTATATGGTGGTGTTCCTGATGATATTATAAATAAATTGAAAGATATATTATATAATGCAGAAAAACAAAAATATCAGGAAGATAATAAAGATAATCTAGATTATATTTATCACCAAAATGATATATTAAAATATCAATGTGAAAAATATGAGGAATTCATTAATAAAATAGCTTGGTGGATGCCTATTAAAAAATTACGTAATAATTTTAGAAATAAATTTAAGAAATAATTTAGAATATATATTTAAATTCATCTTGAATACATTTGACTGTTTCTTGCTTTGTAGCTGTTCATAAGTCTGTAAACTTCATCAGGATTCAAAGCCTGTTCTACATTTATGGTAACATTCCAAATATCGCCTCTAGAAAAATTTTGTTCCTGAAGTTGAGCATTACTTTGAACGGTGATTCTTCCTGATTTATTGCTTACAAGTTCAGCACCCATTTCACCAACTATGGCAGAGCCTCCATCTGGAATAGTGTATCCTGTTGTACCGAATGCAAATTGCGGAGCTTGGGGAGGATTAGATTTTATTGCATCCAATGCATTGGCTGATGACATTATGCCTGAAGCGGCAGAAATTGCTGATGATATTGCAGTTGCTGATATTATGAGTCCGGCTGCAAATCCTGCAGGGCCTCCTTGTGCAAATGAAGCTGCAACTCCCAAAGCTGATTGAGCTATGGCAAGAGAAGGTATTAAAACCGCATCCGCTATTGCTTTAGATTTTTCCATCTCAGCAAGTTTTACATTATTATCCCACTCGGCATAGGATTTATTGTACTCTGCTTGTGCTAATTCTTTTTCTAATAATTCTCTTTGTGTTTGTATTTCTTTTTCTTTTTGTAAATCTTCTTTTTCTTTATCCTGTTTTTTCTTTAACTCTTCTTTTTTTATTCGTATAGCTTCAGCACTCATAGCATCTTTATTTTCAATAGCTAATTCCAATTCCTCATCGAGCCTTGCTAAATAGTTTTCATAATCTTCATCATCTTCTGATTTTTTATTTTCTTTTAATTCTCTTTGATAATCATCGAACTCCTGAAGTTTATTTTTAGCTTCTTCGATTACATTATCATAAGAACTTAAATCATAATGAAAAAAGTCAGAAAAACTTGCACTTAAATCTTTATATATACTTGATACGCTTGAAATAGAATCTTTTATTCCATCAGTGAGGTTTTTTATATTAATACTTTTAATGCTTTCATCGAGAGAGTTTATAGATGATGATGTATTATCTATTGCTTTATTTGCTTCTTCTGCTGAGATTGTAAAGTCATTAAATTTATTTGATGAATCATTAAAAAATAAAGAAGATTCAAATGATGAATTTATTTTTTTTATACTGTTTTCTATATTTTGTAATTCTTTATTAGTATCAGAAATATTTTTGTTTATATTGTTATTCATATTTATAAACCTCTTCTTTTAATTAACCGCCTATAACTAACTATAATTAAAAACCGCTTTTGTTTAATATTCTTTCAAGATTTTTTCTTCGCTCTTCCTGATTATATAAATAATTAGTAAGATTGATATTCATCTTTGCAAGCTCCAAATCTATATTAAGAGCATTCTTTTCAAATTTATAATCTATAGTACGCACATTCATATCAACAACTCTTGAACCTACATCAAAAAAGCAAATGAATTTATCGTATAAAATATTTCCTCTCTCTGAAGTTATTGTAATATTTCTTTTGTCATAACCTCTAACATCGAATACACCGAAACCATTACTAAAATACTTTCTTTGAAAATGTTCTTTATCTTCAATTTGAAATACCGCTGAAACATTTGATGATTTAATGCCTTCATCTTGAATGCCATCAGAAAAAAATATTACTATCTTTGTAATGTTGTAACTTTGATTGCAAATCTGTTTATAATATCTGTCTATATCTGTGAGCGTAACTGACTGCTGCTGTTTATAATTAGGATATTTTCTATATTCTATACCTGCATCAATGTCTATTATATCCGATGAATAAACTTCATTTAATCTGCTTTCTGTTTCTGTGAAATCATTAAAATCTATAATCTGATAAAAGTTATTAGTTGGTTTTAATATGCATTCTATACATTCATTAATATTTAAATCATAATTTTTGACATTAAGAGTTTTTATTTTAACGATTTCTTTTTTTGTTTGATTAGTTAAAAATTGATAAGCATACTTATAAGCTAAATCATAATTTTCTAATTTATATTCTATTTCAAATATATCAGTTTTTATACCAATCTCTTTTTCTAATGGTATTTGAGGATATAGTTTATCGGCACCAACTATTTTTGGAAGAGTCCTGTATACTTCTTCTTCATTTCCTTCATCATCTGTAAGAGTATCTTTCATATTAATAATATAACGGCTTACTAAATCTGCCGAATCTTCTTCATATTCACTATCTGAAAAGTCATTATTATGCCAATTTAATTTTTTATTTGGTATATCAGAAAATTCTTTAAAATAAAAATATCCGTCAAAATCTACTCCCCAGCACCAAGTATCAGATAAATTTTCTTCTACCTCATCAAGTATATCAGAAATATTTTTTCCGCTGAATGACATTGTTATTTGTTTATCATTATTAAGAGTGATATTTTTTTCATCGAATATTATATTCATCTCTTCAATTTTTTCTCTTAAAGATAAAACTATATCCAATGCTCCTTTAGTTGATTCTAATATTAAATCGCCTTGTATATATTGATGAAGAAGTTTTCCCCATATTGGAATAATACTTAAATTAAGTCCGGCATTATCTATACTTTCCACATATCCTGCAAATCTTTTTTTACCGTTCAAATAATATTCAACTTTATCATTTATATTAAAATAATTAAGAGGCGTACTAAAACTTACTTTACTTACATCGCCTCCTCTTTTATTAACTTTAAACTCATAACTTGAATAAGTATTATAAGCATTTTCTGAATATATGTTTCCATTAATTTTTATATAAGTACCGAACTCTTCAAAATTAATATAAGGAGCTGGAGGAAGTTTATATATTTTATTTCTCAAAAAATGATAGGGCATTTTTTTCATCATACAGAAATTCCTTTTATATTAATATTCCTCTTTTATAGCTTATAGAAGCCTTAACACAAGTTTGATTGCTTTCTAAATAAAATATATTATTACCAACATTTAATTCAGGCTGAAGTCCTTTATAATTATAAGCCACTCCATTTACATTTAATTTCTCACCGTCAAAATCAATATTATAAACTCCGTTTCTTAGCTCTGCATTAAATTGTATTCCAAAGTTCTGTCTATTAGCAAATAAGAATTCCAATGTTCCGCCTACAACTATAAATTCTAAATTAAAATTCACAGGCACAGGTACCAAACTTAATGATTTATAATTTATATCCTGTTTATTTTCTTCTGTAATAGGTAATTCATATTCTTCTTCTTTTTGTCTTAAAAAAACTTTATCCAATGCTTCAAGTGAAATATCTATCACACCCAAATTATTTATATATTTTATATTATATCCGCCAACTGATTTCATAATATATTCTGCTTCATAAATTTCATCTTCAAATATAGTTCTTATAAAATATCTTTTAACATTGCTTGATAAAACCATGCTTGTATATTTAGCATATTGTTCTTCTATTCTTACCCAAGAACCTAATTCATTTTTATATTCATAAATGGGAATGCCTATATTAAAAGCTCTTCCGCTTGCAATATTCCCTATGCCTGTTTTTATAGAGTATGATCTGCTTCCGTCAGTTACTTTATAATCAGTTTTTATATCATCAGACTTTATACTTTCTACTGTATTTATAATATCAAAAATCTCTTCTGAATATTTATCTCTTACTATCAGTTTAAAATCAAAAGCCATAATAAAAACTCCTCATATATTTATACTAATAGTAAAAAATATAAGGAATTATAAGCATTATTAATTCTATAATTTAAAAAATTTTCTTTAACGCACGCTGAATAGATTTTTATTTATTATTTAAATTAGAATTCTCAATAAACATATATTTTAAATATTGTTTATCGTGCGGTATGTAAACTATAAATTTAAATAAAACTTGGGTGGGCGCTATAATTTCTAATGAAGCAATAAAGAAATTGAAATTAAAAATAACAAAATAAATTAAAGACTCTAAAGGGCGGGCTAGTGTAATTAAATTTTAAAACTTAATTTACATACCCCGCCCTTTTGTTTCTTCTGCTTAACTTTGAAATTATAACTTTAATTTGTTTTGATGCTGAATTAGAAATGTTAACGCCCGCCCTAGATTTTATTAGGTTTAAAATTTATTCAACGCACGTTTAATTAAAATTAAAACTCAATGAATAATTTGAAATCGAAATAAATTTATATTTTTGACTTTACTTTCCGTGCGGTATGTGAAAATTGAAGAAATAAAAAAGCATCAAGTTTTTTTATTAACTTGATGCTTTGAATTCAATTTTTTATGAAATAATTTTAGAATGAAGCGAAACCATCATCAGTCATACCATTTGAAGTAGAAGAATATGTAACACCGAATTCATCGTTTCTTACTGTAGTATTATCTTGCTTTTGAGATTCCATAGCTCTTGCTCTTTCTACAGAAGGCGGAACTTTTAATTCTTTTTTAGAACTAGATTTATGTTCTTCATAAGAATCTTCTTTGTAATCAGTTTTTTTCTCAAAATTCTGTTTTTTTATTTCAGGAGTTTTAGTTTTTTGTTTTTGATTATTTTCTTTAACTTCATTAAATTCTTTTTTAACTTCTTTTTTTACTTTTGCTGTATTATCTCTTTTTAAGTCATCAGCACTCAATTTAAAGAAACTTACAGTATCTTTAAGAACATGAGCCTGAGCAAGAAGTGATTCAGAAGTATTTGCACTTTCCTGCACCAAAGAAGCATTATGCTGAGTTACAGTATCCATTTCAGCAACAGCTCTATTAACCTGATCTACACCTGTCTGCTGTTCCATAGCAGTAGCACTAATATCCTGCATTATTCTGGCAGTATCTTCTATTTTCTGCTGAATGTCTATAAATATATCTTGAGATTGACGTGCTGTTTCTGTAGCCTTGTTAATTTTTTCATTTGTATTGTCTACTAAAACAGTAATGTCTTTAACAGATGATTGAGTAGTTTGAGCTAGATTTCTAACTTCAGAAGCAACAACTGCAAAACCTTTACCTTGATCTCCTGCTCTGGCTGCCTCTACTGCGGCATTCAAAGCAAGTATATTAGTTTGAAATGCTATATCCTCAATGATTTTAGTAATGTTTTTAATTTTAGTACTTGCCTCATATACTTCTTCTATATTTGTTGTAGTTTCAGCAATGATTTTACCTGCATTTTCTACAGCCTCTCTTGAAGCAACCATCATATTATTTCCGGCAACTGCATGATCTGTAGAGGATTTTATTGTAGAAGCCATTTCTTCCATAGAGCTTGCAGTTTCTTCAAGACTTGCAGCTTGAGATTCGGTTCTTCTTGATAAATCAGTATTTCCTTGAGATAATTCCTGAGCAGCTTTTACTATATTATTAGAAGCGGTATTAACCTCTGTAATAGTTTCAGCAAGTTTTCTTCTCATACTAACAAAAGATTTTGATAAAACTCCTATCTCATCTTTTCTAGGTTTTATACGCTGCTTAATATTGCTTAAATCACCTCTCTCTATTTCCTGAGCTTCTTCAACCACTATTTCAAGAGGCTTAGTTATAGTACCAATGAATAAGCTTACGAATATTGCAAGCGCCACTATTGATATGATTCCGATTATTATTGTTGCTATTATCAATTTAGTATTCTGAGCAAATATTTCATAATCCATCATAGCAAGAGCTATTATCCAAGGTCTGCTTTTCATTTTATAATAAGCAGCAGTTCTTTGCTCTCCATTTACATCATAAGTAATTATTCCGTTTGCACCGCCAGTGAATGCTTGTTTATATACAGGATTAATTTTCATATTAGCTATATTTTCATATTTTGAATCCATTATATTATAAAGACTTTCACTAGTTATGAAGAGTCCGCCTGTAGTTCCTAAATCTATATTAGAAAAATGTGTTTGATGAAGTATTGACCAATCAAAAAGAACATATATATATCCGGCATTTTGATTATTGCTGTCTTTAACAAGTTTTATAGCAGGCATAGCCCATTTACCTGTAACTTCAGACTGCATCAAAGTATCAGCAAATATAATTTCTTCTTTATTAGCAGATTCTTGAGACCAGGCATTTGGAATATAATCTTTTAGATTCCTTCCTACAAGATCAGATGATGCTGAATCAGCGATTATATTTCCATTCATATCAGCGAGTCCCATATTTATTATGTAAAGATTATTGCTTTTGAAATTCTTTATTGTGCTTAATAATAATTCTAATGAAGTATCCGGATAACCTTCTAAATATCTAATGACTACAGGTGTTACAGCATAAGTATTTACTAATGAGCTTTCAAGTCCAAACCAAGTATCTAAAACAGAAGCATATCCTGCTATGGTGCTATTGAATCCCCCAAGTTTGCTGTCGCTTATTCCCTTACTTCCTATTTTTATGGAGGATATAAGCATTGCTATTATTATAACCACAACCATAACACATATAACGAAAGGCATTCTAAATGCTAAACTGTTTATTTTCTTCATAAAATCATTATTCTCCAAAATAAAAATTTATTTACAATAAAATAAATGTTATTATATATAGTAACAAATAATTATAATTTTTGATAAATAAATTGCTAAATTTAACAATTTTTTTTAAAAATACTATTTATTTATCAAAAATTAATTACTCTGCTTTATCCTAACCTAGAAGTTGAGTAGTTTACTTTCTATCTAGCCTATTTATTCATATCGTGATGCATTTATATCATCAATTAAAAGAGTTTGGAGCAGATAGACAAGCTTTAGATGCAACAAGAGTATTAAGAGTACCAGGAAGTATTAACTCAAAATCAAAAACAGTAGTAAGTATAATAGATGAATATGACTATATTTATGATTTAAGAGAAATACAGAAAGAGTATCTTCCAGAGCTAAAACCAAAAGAAAAGAAAAAAGGTCGTCCAAAGAAAGTAAACTATGTTTATAGGGAAAGAAGTTTATACTTTGCAAGAATACAAGACATAACAAAATTATGTGAACTTCGAGAATATGATTTAAGAGGGCATAGAGAAATAATATTATTTTTATATAGGTATTATCTTTGTAGCTTCACAGAAGACGTCCAAAAGGCGCTAGAAGATGTTTTAGAACTAAATAGTATGTTTATATACCCTTTAAAAGAAAAAGAGGTTATAAGGGCAACTAGAAGTGCAGAAAAGTGTTATTTAGATAAAAATAAAGAATATAAATATAAGAATGATACTTTAATAGAGTTATTAGAGATTACAGAAATTGAAGAAACATATATGACAACTATAATTTCTAAAATGGAATACAAGAGAAGACATAGAGAAAGAGAAAAAAATAGATATATAGAAAAATTAAAATTAGAAGGGAAGATGTCTAAGAAAGAAGAGCTTGAGCAAATTAGAAAAAAAATAAAAAGCCTTCGTGCAAAAGGCTTTAAAAATAAAGAGATTTGTATTGAGCTTGATTTAGCAGAGTCAACACTCAAAAGACATATTACTTATATGAAAAAGAATGGGTTATTAAAATAACCCGTTCTTTTTTTATTTCAAAATCAAACTTATTATATATTAAAAATAAAAAAAAAAAAAGGCTCATTTTTTCTGCGCTTGTATTATAGGGTTACGTAGTA
>CASGDY010000113.1 GCA_949300355.1 uncultured Brachyspira sp. | reverse complement strand
AAAATAATTTTTATAATATATACATACATTTGTTTTTCTTGTATTATAGAAAATGATTTATTTGTTGAAGATATGAAACAGTTAATAGAAATTATAGTTTCATATTCTGATAAAATACAGTTTTTTATAACTACTCACAATAAAGAGTTTTTACAGCTATTAGATGAATGCCTAGAAGAAAAGAAATATAATGATGTTTTGTCTGTATATGATTTATATTTAAACAGAGAAAATAATATAGCTCAAGTACGATATGAGCAAAGTAATTTTCATCATTTTATGAGAAATGATAACGAAATAAGATATTAAATAATATATACAAGCCGTTATATTAATAACGGCTTTATTTTTTATTATTGCGGTTTATTGAATAAAACTCTTTTTAAATAAACAGTATCTATTCTTTTTATATCTACAGGGTCATATGTACTTGCTATGGATTTAAATTTTATTTTATCATTTGCTCCTATATAATCTTCTATTGCTAATGAAACACCTATATGATTTTCTTTATAATCATATAAATCAAATTCAATTACGGCATTGCTATATGCTTTAGAAGTTTTATTATATACCTCCCCTGTAATATAACTTTTATATTCTTCTTCGATTAATCTTAAATTATCAACTTTATAATCATCACTAGAAAAACTTACTCTTAAAGGATAACCTTCTTCTTTTATTTCTTGTCTCATTTCTTGTAATCTCTTTTCAGCAGCCTCTTCTTTTTTTGAGGAATATATGTCATAGAAAAAATTAAATATTAATAATACAGGTATAATAAATATAATAAATAAGATAGTATATTTTTTAACTATAGGCGGTGTTATTTTGCTTGTACAGTATGGACATCTTGTCGCCATAGCATCTACTTCTTTTTTACAATGCGGACATATTCTAGTTTTCTTTTTACTCATAAAATAAACTCCTATAATCTATTATAAAAATATTATACCATAAAACAATAATATATCTAATTATTTTACTATTTATAAAACGATATAAATAGTTTTTATTTGAATAATACCTATTATAGTTCTATTTATAAAAAACTCTCAAAATTAAAAATGATTCACTTATTAAAAAATATCAAGATTGTATAATTAGCATATAAAAACTGATATGAGGTTATTATGCCTGTAAAAAGCATTTATACTGAAGAAGAATTAATAGAAAAAATCAAAGAACTTGATGAGCAAATAGCAGCAACAGGCAATAAAAGAGGATATACATTCGGAGATGGTCAAGTCAATCAGTCTGTAACTTATAAAACGGTAGATGATTTAATCAAATTAAGAAAGCAATATATGGACGAACTTAAAAAAATAAATCCTGATTATGAAGCAGCTCCTGCTTACTCTATTAGAAGCAATTTAGGTAATAGGAGCGGATATATATGATTAAAGCAGACGAAGCTAGAAAAATAAAAATAACTATATGGTATAAATTGATTTTTGCTTTATACATTCTTGTTCTTGATAGATATATAAAAGTGAATGCCAAAAAGGGAAAGAATACTCTTTTATATAATGAATATTTTTTGATGAGAATATTTTTTATGAAATGGCAGGAAAATAGAATTGATAAGATTGCTACAGATAAAGGGTATAAAGTATTTGGAATGCATAATTTAAAGGGTATTAGCTGGTAATGTTTAGATTTGTAAAAAATATATCAGAGGCTTTGAATTATGCTTTTGGTATAACAGCAAGTAATAATACAAGTTCTGATTTTGTAAAAGAAATAAAAGAAATAGAAAATATAGATAAAAATGTAAATGCAGTAAATTATTTAAATAGTACAGGCTATGGCACAGGCTATAGAAGCGTTGGGGCAAAAATAGAATATGGAGTACAGCCTGTAGTTGATGAGTTCTTTGACAGGGTCGTTTTAGTAGGAAGAAGCAGACAGTCTGAATTTGATTCTGTACATTATAAAGCTATGGTTTATTGGCTTATGACATATGTAGTAGGTACAGGATTAAATATTAATGTTCTTCCTAATTGGGAAATACTGGGTATAGAAGATGCCAAAACAAAAAGAAAATATCAGGTAAAAATAGAGCATAGAATAAAATCTATTTTAAAAAGTAAAGAAGTAGATTTTTTAGGCAATTATAATACAGGTCAGTTTTTCAGAGAATTATATAGAAGTTATGTAGTAGACGGCGATGTTTTTGTTCAATTTATTTATGAACATAAAAAAACTGTAAATGATTTTGTATTGACTCCGGTGAAATTAAGAATAATACCTACTGAATGTATAAGCTATGAGAAAGACAGTGCGGAAGGAATTAAACTTGATAAATACGGCAGAGAGATAGGCTATTATATCACAGAAAATAATTATGAGGATACTTCAAGCAGCTATTATAAAAAATCAAAAAAGAAATCAGTTTATTATCCTAAATATACAAGTTTAAGACAAATACAAATGATACATTTAGCAAATAGGAACAGACCATTAGATTTAAGAGGCATACCTAAAGCAAGTCATATATTTCATGAACTTGAAAAAATATATCAGGCAAATGTAGCAGAATTAGATGCCCAGCTTCTTAATGCTCAATTATTTGCTGTTGTAGAAAGAGAATTAGGAACAGAGAATAAAAGCGAAATAGATTTACCTGCTTCAAGAAATTTTAGAGAGGCAACTAAAGAAGTACCAAGCACAGATAAATCAGTACTAAATACAACTAATATAGTATGGAATTATTTAAATTCAGGCGAGAAATTGGTACAGGCTAATTCAAACCGTCCTAATTTGAATATACCTGCTTTTATTGACAGTATATTAATACCTGCTTATTCTTCTATGGGAATACCTGTTGAAGTATTGAAAGGAAGTTTTAACAGTAATTATTCGGCAGCAAGAGCAGCAATAAATCAGATGTGGGAAACTGTTGTTCAGGAAAGGACTGATTTTGCTTTGAATGTTATAAGCCCTTTTTATGAAAGTGTAATAACAGAGCTTGTTTACAGCGGAGATTTAGATCTTCCTTATTTCCTTGAAGATAGCAATAAAAGACTTGCTTGGCTTAATCATACTTGGACAGGAAGTGCAATACCTAATTTAGATCCTCTAAAAGAAGTAAATGCTTTAGTTACAGCTATAGATAACGGCTTAATATCAAGAGGCGAAGCATCAAACAGACTTTATGGTAATAACTTCAAAAATAATGCTGCTAACTTATCAGAAGAAAATAGAATTGCTAAAGATTTAAATATTAATTTAGGAACTCAAAATAATAATGTGAATAATAATACCGTAGGAGAAGAAAATGATGCTGCTTGATAATATGTTTGCTAATCAATATTTAGGAAATAAAAGATTAAATATAGAAGGAAACACTTTTGAAATTAATAATAATGCAGCAGTGATAAAAGTATTTGGAATAATGTATCCTTATATGTTTTCTGATTCTATAGGAAATTTATTCAATATAGTTGATAAGATTAAAGCGGATAAAAATATAAAAGGTACAGTTTTTTATATAGATTCACCGGGCGGAAGCGTATACAGAAATACAGAAATTTATAAAGCGGTATCAGAATTAAATAATACTATTGCTGTTGTTGATAATTGCTGCTGTTCTGCTGCCTATTGGTTAGCAAGTGCCTGCGATAAAATTATAGCAGCTTCAGAATTAGCATATTTCGGAAGTATAGGAGTATTAACAAGCAGATATTATGACAATGATACTGTAGTTCTTACTAACAGAGAAAGTAAAGATAAATATTCAGATTTAAGAGATGAGAAAGACAGAGAAAAAACTCAAAATATGCTTGATGATATTTATTCAATTTTTGTAAGAGATGTTACGCAAAAAAGAAATATAGATAAAGAGGCATTAAAAGGCGGAGCTTTTAGAAGCAATGAAGCTTTAAAATTAGGATTGATAGATGGAATAAATCCAAACTTAGAAATTAATGATTATTTTAATATTGATAAAAACTATGATATTTCAAAAGCAGCATTAACGGAAACAGTTAATAAAGCTATTGGAATAATATAAAAATAAAAATTATAGGAGTATTAAATGGATCAAGAAGAATTATTAAAAGCTATAGGTGAAACTGTTTCTAATGCTGTAAATCCATTGAAAGCACAAATAGAAAATATGAAAAAAGATATGGAAGACATTAAAGCAGAAAACAGTTCTTTAAAAAACAGTCAGGAAGAATTAAAAAAAGAAAATGATGCCTTAAAAGCACAGCTTGAAGAAGAAAGAAATAAAAATAAAGAACAGTCAATAGCAAAAGATAAATTGGAAGAATTAGCAGGAAGAAATACTAATGCTATAAATCCTGATATTTCAAGCAAAATGAACAATGATGAAAAGAAAGCGGAAGAAAAAGATGATGTTTTAGAAGCTATGCAAAATAATGCTATTGAAAAAGGAACTTACAAATATAAAGAGGGGGTAAAAAATGCCTAATTTCAGAACACAGAGAACACCTGAGTTACTTGTAGGAGAATATACTACTGCAAGATTAACATTAACAGAGGCTTCAAGTGCTAAATATGTAAAAGGTACAGTATTGGTAATGGACGATACAACAGGAAAATTAAAAGTATTTTCAAGCGACACAGAAGCAAAAGCTAATTATGACTTGTATATACTTTTAGAAGATGAGGTTACCGCAGATAAAGATAAAACTGTATCTGTAGTTTCAAGAGGAAAGATTAATGGAGGAAAAATAGTATTAAATAAAAGCGGAGATAAACTCACAACTGCTGTAAACGGCTGTCAAATAGAAGGCTGGTTAGGAAATAAGTTTGAGTTAGTACATTTTGAAAACAGAGATAATATTATAAAGGAGTAAATAATGCCAGATAAAAAATTTGTAGGTTCTACATTTGAAGGCTTTTCTGCCTTGGGTAAAAAATATGATCAAATAAAAGCAGTACAAAAATTTTACCCTTACTTTTTAAATCTATTTAAAAAGGGAAATATAATAAGAAATAAAAACGGCAACACAATAGATTTGCCTACTAAATTAATGCTCCGTTCTATAGGTGATTATTCTCCTAGAGGTTCTATACCAGCACCAAAATTGTCTCCTTCTGAACAAATAGCATCATATACTATTCCTAGTATGAAAGAAGTTAGAATTATAACAGAAGAAATGGTAAGACAAAGAATGGCAAGTGAAGGATTATATGATAATCAGCCACTTGCATCAGGAATGGTTATAGTTGATTTGATGTCTGAAATGGACGAAGCAATATCAAGAAGAAATGAACTTTCTTCTATACAGGTAGCAGTAGATGGAGAAGTAACATCAGCTGACGGAAAAAGTATTATAAGTTTTCCTAAAATAGCAACTCATGATGTTACGCCTGATAATTTATGGACTGATTTAGATAATTCCAATCCTATAGCAGACTTGGATAATTTATTTACTATTCTTCATAAAGACGGCGGAACTTCAAGTTTTACTGTATATATGGGAAGCGAGGCTTGGGAATATTTTATAAGCAACAATAAAGTAAGAGATGCAGTAAAAATATTATCAAGAGGAGAAATACAGCCTTTATTTACTATAGATAAAGCAGATGCAGAAGGAGTATATATTTGGGCTTCATTTATTACACCTAGAGGTTATAGAGTAGCAATAAAACAATATAATCAATTATATGATACGGTAGATGAAAACGGCTATAGAAATGGAAGCGAGCCATTTTTCCCTGAAAAAGATGTTCTTATAATGGCTGACGGCTGTCCTTTAACATTGGGTATAGGTACACCTGAAGTATTAGAGCCTTATGGAAATGCTCCATATAAGTATATGAAATATGGAGATAATATAGTTACTATAGAGAGTAAAAAAACTCATATAGAATTAATAATGCGGGCTTGTTCTATTCCTCTTTTACCATATATGGATAGATTAGGAACTATAAGACCTATAGCATAAAAATGTTTTATAAGGAGAAAATAAATGGCTAAAAGAAATGAATCAGAATTAAATACTGAATCTTTAAATAATGCTGAAGATTTAAAATATAAAGTTGGCAAAGGAAGTATAGCCTATAAACCTAAAGGCTATTCACTATCTAAAATAATAACTGTAGGCGAAATAATACCAGATGAAGTAATAGAAAATTATAAAAGGCAGAAAGTACTTGATGCCTTAATAAAAAAAGGAACTATTGTTTTATGCGGTACTGATTTAAAAGAAGTAGAAAAAGAGTATGTAGATCCTCCTTCTAATGCTGCTGATACAATGAATGAAATTGCAGATAAAACAGCAGAAAAAACTGAAGAAGATAAAGAATCTGAAGCAGAAGAAGACAAAGAAGGTAGTAAAGAAGAAGGACAAGAAACAGCAGAGCAATAATAGGAGTTTATACTATGCCTTTTAATGATGAAGAAGAAAAGAAAAAGCCTTTATCTTTAAGCGAAATAGCTAATAACGATTTAGCTGATATATTTAATAATAATACAGATATAAAGTTTACAGATAAAAGTACTAATAACGAAGAAAACCTTATCATTAAAGGCATAGCTGTAAGAAAAGATGCTAATTATAACCCTTTAGAAAATGTAAGTATAGATTTGCCTGAACATAAAATAATAGTAAGGACAGCAGATTTTACATTAACACCAAAGGATATAACTAAAGTATTTGTTGAATGGAATAATGCCAACGGAGAAACTATTAAAGGCAAAATATTATCTGAAAGAAAAACTGATACTTTATCTACTACCACATTTTTAATAGAAATGGTTATGGAGGAAGAATATGTCTAATCCTAATTTAGAACTTCCAATGTGGAATATAATAGAAGAATATTATGTGAAAGTGCTAAAAACTTTTTCTGAAAACTATTTAGATGAAGATAAAAGACCTATTGTATTAAATGGATGCAGAAGCGATTATTTTTCAGATTTGTTAAAAAAATATCCTGCTGTTATTAATTTATATATAACAGCAATTAATAAAGGAAAAGTAAATACTAACACATATAAACAGGATAAATTAGAGTTTTCTATAGATGTATTTACAGCACCTAAGAAAAATGTAAATAAACTTAATATAGAAAATCAGGGAGAATTAGCTTATAAAACTTCGCAGCTATATCTTAATTTTGTAAGAACTTGTTTATCAGATTTAAAAGTAGTAACTCCTGAAATAGAAGGAGATGGGGACGGTAAAAAAATATATTTTACTTCTAATTTTTATTTTGAAGGAATAGAGCATTTAGATATAGATAACAGCAATGCTGAAATAGCAATCTCTGCTGCTAGAATGAAATATACAGTAGAATGTCCTTTCTATCCTAGCGACAGTCAGAATTATACAGCATTAAAAGAAATAATAACTCAAATAAATATAGTTTAATGGGGGAAATATGGGAAAATTACCTGAAAATGCCAAAGGAAGTATTGTAGCTATAGAAGCAGAAAATAAAAACCCTAACACTTCAATATCAAGCATACCTAGAAAAATGCTTGTTTTAGGAAGTGCTGATTCTACTTATCAAGGGGCTAAAGATAAGATTATACCTATAGGCAAAGCAAAACAAGCAGAAAGATTTGGTTTAGGCTCACAGCTTCAGCAAATGCTTAAAGGTATATTTGATACTTCACTTAATTTTGATGTTTATGCGGCTGCTGTAAGCGAAGCTGAAGATGCTAATGAGGCAGCAGCAGATATTACAGTAACAGGAACAGCAACTAAAAGCGGAACTATATATGTTTATATAGGCGGAATAAGAACAGCCACAAATGTAAAAACAGGCGAAGATGCAAGTCGGATACATGCTAATATGATAAAAGCAATATCATCAGTTTTAGAGGTACCTGTAAAAGCAGCAGACGGTACAGGTAAAGTAACTTTAACATCAAAATGGAAAGGAAAAACAGCTAATGATATTACTTTAAGTCAGGGTATTAATGAAGAAGAACTTAATGCTATGCCTGAAGGTATATCTGTAGCATTCAGCAGTCAAACATTAGAAGAAGGGCTTGGCGATGTATCTTTAGAGAAAGTTTTAAGCGAATTTGATTCTACTCATTATACTTCTATAGCAGCAGCATTTACTGATACTGAAAATTTAAATTTGCTTATGGACAGAGCGGAAGAATTATTTTCAGCAACAGAAAAAAAAGGCTTTTATGTTATAGGCGGATATATGAAAAAGAAAGTGATTATGTGAGTTTGGTAGAAAATAGAAATGATAAATATTACTGTGCTTTTTGGGCAGAGCAAAGCATAACACCTAAATATATGATTGCTGCTTTAGCATGCAGAAGTATAGAAAACTCTCTTGCAGAAAGTACTGCTGTTGCTTTCGGCGGTGCTATAGAAGGCATTATAGCAGGTAAAAGTCCTTATAGGAAGTTTGAAGAAATAGAAGATATATTACATAAAGGCGGTTCATACAGTGTTTATAATGCTTATGGAGAAGTGCTTTTTAAAGATACTTTTACTGCTTATAAAACAGCTGGAGATGGGTCTGAAGATGATGCTTATTCTTATTTACAGACTATAGGAAAGATACAGCTAATGTATTATGAAATGGATGATGTATTTTCAAAAGCTCCTTATTATAAAGCTGTTTTAGTAAGCGATGAAGCAACTGTTAGAAGCGATATAAATGCAATAAAGCCTAAAACAGCAAAAGCAACTCTCACTACTTTAATAAGAAATTGGGAGAGCAAAGGTCTTTTGAATGATGCTGCTTCATCAATAGAAAACATTATAGCAGAGATGGCAGATAAAGCAGGTAGATTGAAAGTAGGTTTTCTTGGTCATCTCACTACTCCGCTTGGTCAGGTGGATATTCAATTCGATTGTTCAAGCAGGTGATATTGTAGAATTAATGATAGATGGTATATCATATCCGGTGCCTGAGGGAGCTACATGTAAAATTAGATATACTGTAGGTACTTCTCCTATAAAAGAAAATGAAATAACAGCATGTACTGCTGATACTTCGGTGCTTAGAGGAAAAATAGTATCTGCTGGTTTTGAAAAATTAAAAGTTATTTTAAGAAGTGATTTAGAAAGTCATTTAACAAATATAAGAGATCAGGGCTTGAGCGTTCCTGTACTCATTACAGTTGCCAATGGTGATACTTACAGCGGAGAGCTTATGGTAGAAGGCGGTTTCTCTATAAATACAGAGGATAGAAGTATTGAGCTTTCTATGAAAGGCAACTATTTTACTAAGATGTAATGATACTGTATTAAAAAAGAATTTTTTAAGAGGGTTTTATGAATATAGTTTATGCTGGAGATATAGTTAGTTTTTCTATTGGTAATTATGAAATACCAATACAGGCTGGTAGTTCCTGCGAAATTATACCATCTATGGGAAGTTATACATTAGAAAATAAATCTTATGTATATCCTTTTAATAATGGTCAAAGCTATGGACAGAGAGTATATTCTGTTTCTAATATAGTTGCTGCTGGAATAAAAGATATAGAAATAGTATTAACCGATGTTATAGAAAGACTTTTAATGATAATGTTCACTGAAAAATTATTTCTTCCTGTAATACTGACTTTACAAGGCGGAAGAACATACAGCGGAGATTTAGCTTTATCAGGCGGACTTAATATTAGCGGTACCGAAAAAACAACAACTATATGATTATACGGAGAATATTTCTGCGGAACTGCTGAAGATACAAGCAAATTAGGAAAGCTAATATCTTCATTAAATAAAAAATAAAGTAATAAAATTGGCATGCAAAACAACAATAAAATAAGCGAGTATGACCAAGTAGGCGCCCTTACGGGCGGCATAGCAACAAAAAAATAAAAGCGAAAACGAGCCAGCTAGATAATTTATTATCTAGCTTCTTATTGGCGAGTTTGATCATAGCAACAACAATAGCCGTAAAAAAAAATTGCCTATAGCTAATTTATTAGCTATAGCCTAGCAGCAATTTTTTTCGGCGTAACAATAATAGGAGTTTAATTATGACAGATATAATGGACAAAGATAATGCTTTAGAAATGTTTAAACCTGTATATGAACGCATATATGGTGAAGAATATGAAGATGAGAATAATGCTTCTTTATCTTATATAGAGAAGATCATTAGTTTGATAATGAAAGGAAAATTAGAAATATCATTTGATGAAAATAATGATTATGTTTTTATTTTTAAATTAATGAGTTCTGTAAAATTGACTAATGTTGTAAAAGAAGAATTAAAACTTTTTGAGCCTACAGCAGATGATTTAGCAAAAATCAAATCATTAAAAGAAAGAGAAAACATGCAGGCATTTGAATTCGGTATTGAGTTAATCAAGGCTTGTTCTTCCAAAGCAGATGCATATATAATAGGAAAATTAAAAGCTTCAGATTTTCAGCCTGCTTATTTGGTATGTATGTTTTTATGTGCTTTGTTAGGTAAGGATAGCAGACAAACTCCCAGCATATTATAAAATAGATTTAAAAGAGAATATTGAAAGAGCGAAAGCATTAATAGCTAAAACTTTTCATCTTAAATTATATGAACTTGACAAACTTAGATTAAGCGAATTAAAAAGATATATCAAGATGGCAAATATAATAGCAGAGGAAGAGAAAAAAGCATTAGAAGAAGCAAAAAGAAAGTAGTAATAATATTTATATAAGCGAGCCGAGACGCCGAGTAATTTCGCCGTAGGCGGACAAAGTCAATTACTCGGGACTTTATGTCGAGGCGAGCATAACAATAGTGAGAACGAGCCTTCAAGCAAATTTATTTGCTTGAAACTATTTGGCGAGTTCGAATATAACAATAGTAGGAATATTATGGCAGTAGCAAGCAATGTATTTAATGTAGCTGTTGTCTTATCATTTATAGACAAATTTACAAGACCTATGACTCGTATGACTACAGGTATGAGTAAATTACAGCAGTCTATATATTATACTGACAGATATATGCAGGATATGTTTGTTAAAGGAACTATAGCAGCAGTCGGTATGGCAGCAGCTATTAACAAAATGGTAGATGCATATAAATGGCTAGAAACAGCAACTATAAATATGGCTACAGCATTAAAAGGCGATATTGAAGCAGCCGATGAACTTATAGAAAAAATAAGAAATATGGCTGAAAACTCACCTCTTACAGCCGAGCCTTTAGTAAACTCTGCTAATATACTTTTAAGCTATGGTGTTCAGAAAGATGATATTATGGACACATTAAAAAGACTTGGAGATTTGTCTAAGGGTAAAGACGAT
>CASGDY010000112.1 GCA_949300355.1 uncultured Brachyspira sp. | reverse complement strand
AGCTTTCAAAAATTTTATTTCTTCGTCTGTTAAATTAAAATCCATATTGTTATTATACAATAGATTAAAAAATTGACAAACTTAAAAATTTTCAGTATACACTGCAATCTAAAATGAACTTTTTATCATAAAGTTATTATTTTCTTGCTTTTTATTTTTTTTGATATTAGAATGACGATTCAATTAAAAACAAATAAGGATACCTCTATGAATACTATAAAAACTATGATAATTATGCTTATATTAGCAAGACTTTTATATTCTTATAATTCAAAGGATATTAATAATTTTTACAATGCTTATTATTCATCAAGCTATAATATAAAAACTATAGAAAATAATAATTCTCAAACTTATAAAAATATTTATTCTCTTATCAAAGCAAAAACTATGACTAATGATAAAGAAAAATATAATTACTTAAAAGAAGCTATAAATCAAAATAAAGATTATGAAAAATCTAATGATGCTGATTATTTGATAAGCGTATCCGAACTTATGAATTATATTGTTTATTATTCAGGACTTTCTGAAAAAATTTCTTTCGGCTCCAAAAGCAAAGATATATATAAAAAAATATTAGAAACTGATGATAAAAACTTCTTTGCTCTTCTTGGTACAGGTGTAGGATATATGCATGCTCCGGCAATAGCAGGCGGAAGCGATAAAAAGGCTTTTCAATATTTTAATGATGCTCTTGCAAATGCTAAAGAAAAATATCAGAAATATTTATCCTATGTTTGGATATCTCAATATTATTTCAAAACAAAAGATGAAGAAAATTATCAGAAATATATTAATATGTGTAAAGAAATATATCCTAACGGCGAATTATTAAAAGAAGCCTTGGATAGAAACAACACAAAGAAAAAAACTTTATAATTATATATTATTTTTATTGACAAAATTTAAATATAGTTTATAATGAACAATGTTCAATATGAATGCGTAAAGCAATGATATATTGAACATTTATTTTACTCAAATACTGAACCATGTTCAATATGAAGGCTAAATTATGAGAATATTATTTATATCTTTAGGTTTTTTATTTATGGGCATAGGTATTGTTGGGGTTGTAGTTCCTATACTCCCAACAGCACCTTTTTTGCTCTTATCAGGATTCTTTTTTGCAAAAGGATCTAAAAAATTTCATGATTGGTTTATATCAACTAATCTTTATAAAAAGCATTTAGAAAGTTTTGTTAAGTCAAAAACTATGACTTTAAAATCTAAATTAAGCATACTTATACCAGTTACTATCATGCTTTCAATAGCATTCATATTTATAAATCATTTGCATGCTAGAATAGCATTAGTTGCAGTCCTATTAATAAAATATATATATTTCTTTGCATATATAAAAACTACAAAAGAATACAGCGGCAATATAGAAACAAATGTTGAATTGGATAAAGAAAATTAATTATTTGGATACGGTTATGAAAATATATAAATATATTATTGTGATAAATATTATTTCATTGAGTTTATTTGATATTGCTTATGCAGAAGAGGATAAAAAGAATAAATTTGTATCAGGACTTGATAATAGATTTTTTTCTATAGGACTTTATAGCAGTGCTGATACTATAAAAACAAGTGTTAATATAGAGTTTGGATTTAAATTATTTAAGTATAATAATTTTGAGATGAAAAGCTACACTTCAATAGTAGGATCAAAGATATATGATGATAATCCTGATATGTATCAATTAGGTTTTATGCAGAAATTTACTTTTGGAAGTGCTGATGTATACACAGGAGAAATAAGCATAGGAAGATACGCTTTTACTTTTGTAAGTTTTGGCTTTTTATCATTTGATGCTGATAAAAGCGGAAAGTTTTTATTTTCGACACCTATGTATTGGGAAGTAGGAGGAGGAGCAGGGTTTAATATTAATGTAAGCAGGCATGTTGCTATAGTATTAGAATTCGGCGGAGGACTTCATGATATATTTGACGGAGCTAAACTTGGATATCCTAGAAAATTAAACACAGCAGGTTTTGGAAGAATGAGCATGGGTGTAAGATACTATATTTAATTGAATATTATATTGAAAAAGGACTACTGAATGAATAATATTGTAACTTCAAAAGAAGAAATACTTAGAGTAAGCAGAGAACTAATAAAAAAAAGAGGTCTTAACTCAATAAATATGCGTTCTCTTGCAGAAGCTTCTAATATAGCTGTTGGATCTATATACAATTATTTTAAATCCAAAGAAGAACTTACCATAGAAGTTATAGGAAGTGTATGGATGGATATATTCCATCCTTTAAATGTTTGCTTAGAATCGGATAGCTTTTTAGATATCGTTGATACTATTTATAAAAGCTTGGAGAAAGGAAGCAAAAAATATCCTAGTTTTTTCTCTATGCATTCTACTATGATGTTTGGAAAAAATAAAAATAAGGGTATCAATATGATGAATATGGTGAAAAAGCATATTAAAGACGGATTATATAAAACTCTTATGAATGATAAAAAAGTAAGAGAAGATGCTTTCAATGATAATTTTAACGCTGATAAATTTATAGACACTATATTCTCATTTATTATAAGCTCTATGATTAATGCAGATTATGATGGTTCTATGATAAAAGAAATAATAAAAAGAACCATTTATTAATATATTAAAATAAAAAATAAAGGAAAGTTTATGATTAATAAAAGACTGATATCATTAATGGGCAATGCTAAAAAATATATAGCATGGCATGTGATAATACAGCTTGTAAATTTGGCTTTAAATATAACAGCTGTAATTTTCATAGCTGATATAATACAAAAAGCTTCACAAGGCAATGTATTAAAAGAAGATATATTAAAAGTTACTATTGCTATTTTTGTTATAGTAATATTGAGATTCAGATTCAATATTTTAATGGCTAATATGTCATATCATGCTTCAGGAAGAGTAAAACAAACTTTAAGAGAAAAAATGTACTCAAAACTTCTAACACTTGGAAGCAGATATAAAGAAAAATTTTCTACAAGTGAAATAGTTCAGATATCTATGGAAGGGGTTGATCAATTAGAAACTTATTTCGGACGATACCTTCCCCAGTTTTTCTATAGTATGATAGCTCCTATAGTGCTTTTTTGCGTACTTTCTACTATAAGTGTTAAATCAGCTGTTATACTTTTGATATGTGTTCCTCTCATACCTATATCAATCATTGCTATAGTACAAATTGCTAAAAGAATATTAAAAAAATATTGGGGAAGCTACAGCGATTTAGGAGAAATATTTTTAGAAGATGTACAGGGACTAACTACTTTAAAAATATATAAAGCTGATGAAAAGAAAAATGAAGAAATGAATATAGAAGCTGAAAAGTTCAGAATTGCTACTATGAATCTTCTTTTTATGCAGCTTAACTCTACAACTATAATGGATATAATAGCTTATGGCGGAGCTGCTTTGGGAGTAATAATATCTGTACTTGAATATATGAAAGGAAATATAAATTTAGCAGGTACATTTACTATAATAATGCTTTCTGCAGAATTTTTTATACCTTTAAGACTTTTAGGCTCTTTCTTTCATATAGCTATGAACGGAATATCAGCAAGCGATAAGATGTTTGAAATACTTGATATGGAAGAAGATGATAAAAGAGTAAATAATATAAATAGAGAAAATGAAGAGATTACTTTTAAAGATGTAAGTTTCGCATACAATAAAGATAAAACTATATTAAAAAACATTAATATGACTATAAAAGAAAAATCATTCGTTTCTATAGTAGGTGTTTCAGGTTCAGGAAAAAGCACCATAGCAGGACTC
Source organism: uncultured Brachyspira sp. (assembly GCA_949300355.1). Taxonomy (GTDB): domain Bacteria; phylum Spirochaetota; class Brachyspiria; order Brachyspirales; family Brachyspiraceae; genus Brachyspira. The sequence goes on along the minus strand of CASGDY010000112.1, from coordinate 5,249 downwards.
ATATCTTTGAAAAATGAAAATTATAAAGGTTCAATAAAAATAGGAGATATAGAACTTGATACAATAAATAAAGATGATTTGTACAAAAAAATAGTTGTTGTAGATCATAACAGTTATTTATTTGAAGGAACTGTATATGATAATTTAAAAATGGCTGGAGATACTATAACAGAAAATCAAATGAATGAAGCATTAAAGAAAGTTGAGCTTTATGATTTTCTTCAAACTGAAAACGGACTTAATACTGTAATAATGGAGAAAGCCGCTAATTTATCCGGAGGACAAAGACAGAGATTAGCTTTGGCTAGAGCAATACTTTTTAATGCTGACATATATATATTTGATGAAGCTACTTCTAATGTTGATGTTGAAAGCGAAGAGAGCATTATGCAGATTATAAGAGATATTGCTAAAGAAAAAACTGTTATATTGATATCTCATAGACTTTACAACTGTATACCTTCAGACCATATATATTTCTTAAAAGATGGAATAATAATGGAAGAAGGAACTCATAATAAATTGATGAGCTTAAATGGAGAGTATGCTAAAATTTACAATGAACAAAGCAATTTAGAAAACATAACAAAAGGAGAAAGTTTAAGCATAGCCATTTAATATTCATCATTAATAAAGTATAAAAATTTTAATAGGAGTTTATAATGCGTAGAAGCGGTATAAGAATTATGGCACAACTAATTGGTTTAATTGCTCCTCTTATGCATGTTATGATATTAGCTATAACTACAGGAGTATTAGGTTTTTTATGTGCTATATCTATAACTATATTTGGAGGATATGCCATATTAACATATTTAGGTTTAGATTCTCTATTTACAATAAAAACTATATTTATAACTGTTTTAGTGCTTGCAGCTTCAAGAGGCATACTTCACTATATTGAACAGTTAAGCAATCATTATATAGCATTTAAATTACTTGCTTTAATAAGAGATAAAGTTTTCAAAGCTTTAAGAAAATTATCTCCTGCCAAACTTGAAGGAAGAGATAAAGGAAATTTAATAGCACTTATCACAAGCGATATAGAATTATTAGAAGTATTTTATGCCCATACTATTTCACCTATAGCTATAGGAATATTAACTTCTCTTATAATGACAGTATTCATAGGAAGTTTCAATATCATACTAGGTGCTATTGCCTTTTTAGGATATTTTACTATAGGTTTTATTATTCCTTATTTTTCATCAAAATTTGGAAAAAATGATGGAATGGCTTATAGAAATGATTTCGGAAAATTAAACAGTTATTTTCTTGACAGCTTATGGGGAATAAAAGAAATACTTCAATTTGGATATGGTGAGAAAAGAATACAAAATATAGAAAGTAAAACTGATGATTTGATGGATTTAAATAAAAAATTAAAAAAATATGAAGGTATAATATCAGGACTTACAACTTCTGCTGTATCATTATTTACATTAGCTGTTCTTATTGTAAGTATAATGATATCAAAAGAATCAAATTTTGCTGCGATTATAATACCTACTATAGCAATGGCAAGTTCTTTCGGACCTGTTATAGCATTGAGTAATTTATCAAACAATTTATTTATGACATTAGCTAGCGGTGAGAGAGTACTCAATTTACTTGCTGAAAAGCCTATAGTAGAAGAAGTTTATGAAGGCAAAAAAGATATTTCTTTCAATGGTGTTCAATGCGAAGATGTATATTTCGATTATGAAGGTGAGAATATATTAAATGATTATAATTTAGAGATAGAGCCTAATAAAATAATAGGTATAAGCGGAAAAAGCGGAAGCGGAAAATCAACACTTCTTAAACTTTTCATGCGTTTCTGGGATATTAAAAAAGGAAATATTAAAATATCAAATACTGATATAAAAGATATTAATACAGATAAATTGAGAGATATGGAAAGCTATGTAACTCAGGAAACTTCTATATTCAAAGATACTATAGAAAACAATATAAAAATAGCTGATAAAAATGCTACTCATGAAGAAGTTGTAGAAGCATGTAAAAAAGCATCATTACATGACTTTATTATGAGTCTGCCAAATGGTTATGATACAAATGTAGGCGAACTTGGTGATACTTTATCAGGAGGAGAAAAACAAAGAATAGGAATAGCAAGAAGTTTCTTACATAAAGCTCCTTTCATACTTCTTGATGAGCCTACAAGTAATCTTGATAGTTTGAATGAGGCTGTTATATTGAAGTCCATAAAAGACAATAGTGAAAACAGAACCGTTGTTTTAGTTTCTCATAGACTTTCTACTCTCAATATCGCAGATAAAGTTTATAAGATGAAAACTGACAGAGTAAGTTAAAAAGAATCAAATAAAATTAAGTATATAATGAGAATCTGTATTTAATAGATTTTCATTATATACAAAAATTATCAAATATTGCAATCTTTATAATATAGATATATTCTATTATAAAAAAATCAAAAATATAATCATAGAAATTTACATATTAATTAAAATGCTTATAATTTAACAAATATAGCTAGAAATAACTATAAAAAATATGACATATATTCAATCCATAAACTAAAATGATTTATAACTATATTTAAATTAATATAAGATATACATAAAAATAAATATGAATAAATTTACTTTTTAAATAAATGCAAATACGGAACATTCATTATCTCTGCCAAAGCAAGAGCTGAAAAATTTGCTTCTTCTATATTATAATCTGCTCCATTATCCAATAATACTTTTATGACTTCTTCAGATTGATTTTTTATAATGGCTGTATGCAATGGGCTAACTCCCCTTTCATTAATGGCATTAACATTAGCACCTTTTTCTATTAAAGCTGATACTACATCAGGATTATCTATCTGTACAGCAAGATGAAGACAGCTTATTTTATTATCTGCATAATTTACTTCTTCTTCTGTACTTTTTGATATAAGCTCCAATAATTTATTTATGTGATCCTCTAGGTCAAAATTTTCATCATCTTTCTTTTTAATGATCTTACTAAGTAAATCATATAATTTGGATCTTTTATACAAATTAGCATTAATAGGCATTAACTAAAACCCCTAAATTTAATATGCCAACATTATAATATAAACTTGAAATTTTGCAATAAATAGAGCGTAATATATATGTAAAAAATTGATAAAATAACTTTATAAAAAGTGGATTTAGTATACTGCAATATACAAAATATTATATAATTTTATCTATATATTTACTTATAGTACTGCCAGATGAAAAACTAGAAAATCTTTTTACTATATTACCATTTCTATCTATTAGAAATTTTGTGAAATTCCATTTTATATCTTTATTAAATAAATAATTGCTATTATTAATAAGATATAAATATAAAGGTTCTATATTTTTTCCCTTAACATCTATTTTTTGGAATCTATCAAAAGTAGTATTATATTTTACTTTACAGAAATTATTTATTTGATCATTTGATTCTGGTGCTTGATTTAGAAATTGATTACAAGGAAAATCTAATATTTCAAAACCTCTGCTATTATACTTTTTATATATATTTTCTAAATCTTTGTATTGATTGGTAAAACCGCATCTAGTAGCTGTATTAACTATCAAAATAACTTTATTTTTATACTTTGCTAAAGATACATAATTGCCATTAATATCTTTAACATAAAAATCATATATGCTCATTTATTTTCTCTTTCTTTTTTCTTATATTCATTCCAAAGTTTATCCATTTCATCTAAAGACATATCTTCTAATTTCTTATTCATTTCATAGGCAGTTTTTTCAACATAATTAAATCTATTTCTAAACTTTTCATTAACTTTAATAAGAGAATTTACAGGATTAATCTTATTCATACGAGCAAAATCAAGAACAGTCATAATCAAATCTCCTATTTCCTCTTCCAAATGTTCCTTATCCTGCTCTTTATATGCCTCTTTTACCTCCAAAAGCTCTTCTTCTACTTTTGACAAAGAATCATCAATATGCTCATATTCAAAACCTACGCTAGCTGCTTTTTTCATTAATTTATAGGATTTTTCCATAATAGGAAGAGATTTAGGTATTCCATCAAGCACACTTTTAAATTCATTTGCACTATCACTACCCTTCTCTTCTTTTTTTATCTTATCCCACTGCTTAAGTATACCCTGCACATCTTTTACATCACTATCACCAAATACATGAGGATGTCTTCTTATAAGTTTTTCATTAATATTTTTACAAACATCATCTATGTTAAATTTATTTTCATCTTTTGCAAGCTCTGAAAAAAATACTACATGCAAAAGTACATCTCCAAGCTCTTCCTTGATATTCTCATAATCCTTGTTATTTATAGCTTCTACAAGTTCATAAGCCTCTTCTAAAAAACAAGGGATTAAACTATCAAAAGTCTGTACCTTATCCCAAGCACATCCGTTTTCACCTCTTAAAGTTTGTATTACAGATATAAGTTCTTCAAATGATTTCATTATTATGACTCTTTTAAGATTTTTTTATTCTCATATAATTAATTCTTCTAGGTTCAAGTATAGCATTATATATTATAGCATTCTTTATATCCAATGAAGATAACATATGATTAACTTGTCTTTTATTTCCTGATGTTACAATATTATTAAAATCACTGCTAATGGTTTCTTCTTTTATACTATTAATTTGAGCTAATTTAGAATTATATTTTTCTTGAAGTTCTAATATTTCTCTGTCATTATTTGAAGTTCCATAACTGCTAGTATATACTTCTTCTCTTTTTGTATTTTCTCTAAGAACTTCTTCATTATAATTTTTTAAATTCTGTATGTTTTTTTGTAATTCTTTAAATATTTGTTCTTCATCTTTATTATTATTAAATCTTTTATTATTAACTTTTTTATTGTTTTTAGTATAAGTTTTTTTATTTTGTTTATTTCCCTTTGTTGCTTTTTGCACCAAACTTACTATACCCCATATAACAGCTATTATTAAATATATAATTAATTCACTCATTTGATACCTTTTATATTTTTATTCTTTTAAATTATTATCTTCATTATCAATATTATCGTTTTCTTTTTTATCTTTATTTGCTCTATTATTGACAATTCTAGTAGTTATAGAATATATAGCCAACAATATAAATCCAATAAGAAGCAGTAAATTTATATTAATATTAGACATAAGAACTCTCTTTAAAATTAATATTTTAGTAGTTTAATATATAATGATATTAATTTCAAGTTATTTATAAAATAAAAAAAGGCGAAGTACTATTACTAATACTTCACCTTTAATATTCAT
>CASGDY010000111.1 GCA_949300355.1 uncultured Brachyspira sp. | reverse complement strand
CCTTTTATTTATATGTTGACATATAATAACATTAATATATAATATATTATATGAATAATAGAATTTTTACAAAGTATAACAAGCTCCAAGCTCCAAGCTCCAAGCTCCAAGCTCCAAGCTCCAAGCTCCAAGCTCCAAGCTCCAAGCTCCAAGTAAATTTATAATTTCTAATAATAATTTATCAATCAAAAATACACAATTAATAAAATACAGCATTTCTTTTGTCGTTGCAAAAATTTTAATTAATAAAAATTTAATAAATATATTTTTTAAGGAGAAAAATATGAAAAAACTTTTATTTACATTAATAATTCTATTATCTATATTAAGCATTGGCTGTGAAAAGAAACCTACAGAGCCAACTACTACTAATAATAATGGTCATTCACAATCTTTTACAGGCAATTTCACATTCGGAACATTTGGAAATGTTTCTGCATTATTTATTAATGAAGATGGAAGTATTTATATGAATATGGATAATGTTTTATTAACAATAAAAAAAGAAATGGTTACTAAAATATCCGACTCACAGTATACAATAAAAGGTCAAATGCCTACTATAAAATATGATACTTCATCAGCAGCTGCAAAATCAATAATGTTTACTCAAAATGCTTCTGATATGAATACTGTAGATGTTTCACTTAATTTAAGCGGCGGAAATTTGTCATTATCTGGTACAATTAATAATAATAGTGTAAGCGGAAATTTGAAAGAAGTAAGCGGATATATACCAAATGATTATGCTGGTATATATTATATGGATGGTAATCAAAATAATACTGGAATTGAAATAAAACCTGACGGATATGTAATTATAAAAAGAATGCAAAATGGTAATACTAACCTAGAACAAAAATATAATGATAAATTAATAAAATTATCTGAAAATGAATATCTATTAAATGAAGGCTCTTTAGAAAATAATTCATTATCTTCAGGTCAAATGACTACTAGTGATGCAGAAAGTATTTTGGTGGCAGAAACTTTGAGACATTATAATATATCTACAAGATCTACATTAAAATTTGAAAATAGTACAATTACAATGGAAACCAAAAGATTAAATATAAATTACAAAGATTACAATACTATTTCTGATTATATTCAACAAATAATTAAAGATATATCATATACAAATCAAATTGACTATTCATTAATTACAGTAAAATTTGAAAATACAGAATATTTAACATTTATTAAAAAATAGAATAAAAGGCTTGAGTTTAATTAAAAACCCAAGCCTTTATTAATTTAAATAATTAATATTATCAATCTACAATATTTTCTATTTTCTCTCCGGCTTCATCTAAAGCTTTTTCAGCCTTTTCTCCAGCTTTTTCTATTTTGTCTCCTGCTTTATCTATTGAATTTTCTATCTTGTCAGTAACATTGTCTATACTTTTTTCAACTTTATCATCTTCACAAGATATAAAAATCATTGATAATATAATACAAGAAATAAAAATAATTTTTTTCATAAGAGTTTACTCCGTTTTAATTTATTTTAATAATAATATTATTATTTATTCAGCTAATGAACAATAAAGAATAGCCCAATATGTATTTTTGGCATTCTTATATATTCCAATACCAATATGAGTATAATCCATATCTAATATAGAAGATGAATCGCTTTGATCTTTAATCATAGCTTTAAAAACACCACTTGCTGTTTCATATCCTGTTCTTATAGATTCGCCATAATATGCTACTCTTATACCATTTTCTGAAAATACAGTATGCATTTCGCTTCCATCAGGTCTTTTAGATTCAAAAACTTCTGATATCTCCTCTGCCCTAATAGCTGCGGCATTTTGTAAATCTTCATTTGTTTCATATGCTTCAAGCCCTGCTTTTTGCCTTTCTTCATTTATTAACTCAAGAAGTTTTGCTGACTGCTCAGGATCTTGAGAAAACAAAGGCAATGCTAAAAATAAAACACTAAATGTAATTAAAATAATTTTTTTCATAATAAAATCCTAAAAAAAGTTTATATGATATAAAATCATTATTAATTATAATCGTAAAACATTTTATACAACTTTTTTACATTAAATAACCGCCGCTTTTTTCCAAAACTTCGGCATATTTTTTCACACCAGTATTAACATTCATAAAAGGCTTATCATAACCAATGGCTCTCAATTTCTTTAAATCAGCCTGAGTATATTTCTGATATTTACCTTTCAAAGCATCTGGGAATGCTATATACTCTATTTCAGCCGATTTATAAACTTCTTTTAATGCCTTAGCAATTTCAACAAAACTTTCTGCATTTCCTGTACCGCAATTAAATATTCCTGACTTATCAGGATTTACAAAAAAGAAATTATTAACAGACACAACATCATCTATATGTATAAAATCTCTTAAGAAATTCTCACTTCCTTCAAATATTTTCATTCTCTCACCTGCTTTTATCTGATTGAATAAATGAAAAGCAACAGAAGCCATTCTTCCTTTATGATTCTCCTGAGGACCGTAAACATTAAAATATCTAAGTCCTACAACCTGACTATTTACTTTATTTTCTTTGAATAATTTATTTAAATATCTGTCAAAATGATATTTTGAAAAAGCATAAACATTCAAAGGATATTCATTTTTTTCATCTTCTTCAAAACCATTTTCACCATTTCCATATACAGAGGCACTTGAAGCATATAAAAATCTTATTTTCTTATCTAAACAAACATGAAGAATATTTTTTGTATATTCATAATTATTTTTCATCATATATTTTCCGTCTGTTTCCATAGTATCAGAACAAGCACCCTGATGAAATATTGCCTCAACTTTATTATTATTCACAAATGAAGTTAAATAATCTAAATTAAAATCTTCTTTATCAATATAATCTCTGAATTTTATTCTATTTAAATTCTTATGTTTAGAAGCGTTTTTCAAATTATCAACTATTAATATATCATCAATTCCTAAATTATTTAATCCTCTTACTATATTAGAACCTATAAATCCGGCCCCTCCTGTTACTATAATCATATTAAATCCTCCGATTTTTTATTAATTTATATTATTAACTATTAATTTTTTTATAATATTAGTAGTAGAATATCCATCAACAAAGTCAATGAGTACTGTTTCCTTTGAATATTCTCTTCCCACAACATTTTCTATTTTATAATCTCCGCCCTTTACTAAAATATCAGGCTTTACTATTTTTATTAATTCAAGAGGAGTATCCTCATCAAATATAGATATATAATTTATACATTCCAAAGCAGCAAGCACTATAGCTCTGTCAATTTCATTATTAATAGGTCTGTCATTACCTTTTAAACGCTTTACTGAATCGTCGCTATTAAGCCCTAGAATAAGCAGATCGCCAAGTTCTCTAGCCTTCTGTAAATACTCCACATGTCCGCGATGAAGTATATCAAAACAGCCGTTTGTAAATACTATTTTTTTATTTTCTTCTCTATATTTGTTTAATACACTGTTTAAATTATTTCTTTCTATGAGTTTTTTATTTATCATTATTGATTTATTCCAATTTTATATTTAGTAAATTAATTATATCATGTAACATATTAATAACAAGAATTAAAACAAAGTTAATAAAAAGATATTAATTTTTATACTCTAAAAAAGAAATAAGTTCTATATGATAAGTATCAGCAAACATATCTATAATATTTAAATCCGATAAATTATAATGCTCTTTCAATAAATTAATATCACGTGCAAAAGTCATTGGATCGCATGAAACATATATGATTTTTTTCGGCTTGATTCTTATTATTTCATTTATTACTTTTTTATCAATTCCTTCTCTAGGCGGGTCTAATACTAAAGCATCAATATCATAATCAATATTTTTTAATGTTATTAAAGCATCTTCATTTTTTATTTTTAAATTATATTTATCTGCTATCAGCACAGAATCTTTATTTATTTCTGAAGCAATAAATTTACAATTATTATTAAAACTTTTTATTCTATTTTCTAAAACCGATGTAAAAAATCCGCTTCCTGCATAAAGCTCAACTATAGTACTGTCATTATCATTCAAATATTTAATAACATTATACTGAAAATCATCAAGAAGATATAAATTGCTTTGAAAAAATGTTTTATGCCCTATTGGTATATTACCATACTTAGTTTTATAAAGTATAGTATCAGTTCCATAACTTTTAATGTTTTTATTATGCTTTACTGTTATTCCTTTAAAATATTTTTCAAAACATTTTATATTTATTTTTTTATTAAGTTCAATAAATGCAAGAGCTTCATCATTGTTATTTTCTATTGAATAAATACTTCCTGTAATATTGTTTTCGGAGGAAAAATTTTTTATCTTTTCAAATAAACTTTCTTTTAAAATAATACATTCATCAATATTTACAAACTCATTGCTTTTAAATCTATAAAAACCAATTTTACCATTATCTGCTATCATATTAACTCTAAGTCTGTAATGAAAATTATTTCCGCAAATGATTTTTATATCTTTATGAAAGTCAATATTTCTAATAGCATTTAAAACTACATTCTTTTTTATATCTAATTGTTTATTATATTCTATATGATTAAATAAACATCCTCCGCAAATACCCGCATACTTGCATTTTGGTTTTATTCTAAACTTAGAAAATTCTATTATTTTATTTATAGATGCATAAGAAAATTTTTTACTTTCTTTAGTTATAGTAATATCTAATATATCGCCCTCAACACTATGGGCTACAAATATAACCTTTCCATTTTCATCTTTAGCAATTCCATATCCGCCATAAGCAGTATCTATAATTTTTACTTCCATAAAATAATTTTATCCGATATAAAATATTAAAACAAGCTTTTTTATTATAAATTTTCTATTTCTTTTATGCTTAAACCTGTTAATTCACTAATAAGATTTATATCCATATTTTTATTTTTCATATTTTTAGCTGTTAATATTTGATTTTCTTTAATACCTTCTTCTTTTCCTAATCTTCTCTCCTCATCAAGCATTATTTGATTGCCATATAGATATGCTTCTTTCTTTTCATACTCCATCATCATCAATTTACTTTTTACAAAATTATTATATTTCTTTTGTACTTCTTCCATTATAGTTTTTTCTTTTACTATTTCAGACATAATAACCTCCCTACGAGCTGTAGCACCGCCCCGCACCGTATTTCAAAATATTATAGATAGTCTTCTATAGGTGCGGCTGAATACATTTTATTACACCATAAATTTATTTTATTACTAATTATACTATAAGTATTATCTAAATTTAAATTTAATAGATTAATACTTATTACAGGTGCAAGTTCATCGTATCTTTCACCATGCTTTAATAGCTTACTGTAATTAGCTGCCCAATAATATAATATGCGTTCTGGGAATCTCTAATTACCTTGCAATTGTATTTCTATTATTACTACTGAACCATTCTGTGTTATACATTTTACATCAACTATTGTTTCTTTTAAATTTTTATTTTTCTTTAAATTAAATGGAGTTAAAATTTCAACTGAACGGAAAGTCTTCATATTAGCATTAATCATTATAGAATTAATAAAATCTAAAAGTATAGCTTCACTGCTTCCCTTATCTGTGAAAAGATATCGTATAAAATAATCATTTAAAGGATTGAAATATTTTTTTGTATTTAAATTATTTCTCATAAATATATTATACTGAAAATCATAAAGTTTGTCAAAATAAATTCATTTGTATACAAAAATCTAAATCAAAAATAATCAGAAAAATAAACCTGTTCTTTAGGTATAATAGATTCTAATAAATTTATTCCTTTTATGCTTGATTCTATTCTTCCTATTCTATACAGATAAGAAGGAGATTTATAACTCATAAGCATTGTTGTAAGAGTTTGAATATTCATTTTTATGATATATCTATCTTTGCCGTTTCTTTTATATTCTTTATTAAGTCTTTTACAAACGGTATTTTTATTCTCGTCCCAATAAATTAAAAAACTGCCGTTATTCCATTTAGCCATATTATCTTTTATTATTAAATTGATTTTTTTATTTTTGGGCTTTCTTAAAAATGGATAATCATTAATAAACCCTTTGACATCTGTAATCCTTGCCATTATATAAGGTCTTATAGTTTCTTTTATTTCACTGTCTTCGAGTAAAAATGCAATAGGTTCATTAGTATAATTATAACCATGAACTTTATCCACCATAGAGAAATGTGCTGATATATAATTCCAAAGCCCGAGCCTAGCCTCAAAATTAAGATAAACAATTTCCTTTATATGAAAAATATCATTTTCTATCACATAAACTAAAAAACCTTTAGCCTCTTCTTTTTCATTATAATATATAGCCACTATAGTATCATCTACATCCCATCTCCAATACTCTTCCCATTCCAAATCGCCCCTGATTAAAGCACCATGCCTTGTGCGAGAAAATTCATTATAAAGCTCTATTAAATCCTCACTGTCGGAAGCGACTCTCTCTACCCTGCCCTTATTAGTTATAGTTTTTGGAAGCTGAGTATCTTTTATTTCAAAACTCATCTTATCAGAAATAATTTCCCAGCCCTTTCTTCTATAGAATGGTATTGAATAAGGATATAGCACGGATATAGTCTGACCTTCCTTTTTCATGTTCTCAATACTCTTTATCATCAAATCATTCATAAGTCCTAGATTAGAATATTCAGGATAAGTGGCAACACCAGTAATACCAGCCATTTTATATATAACGCCATGTATATTCATTCTCATAGGATAAACAGCTATTTGAGAAGCAAGCTTTTCACCGTCAAACCAACCCAAAACTTTAGCCTTACTTAATACAGCAGATTTAGCCTGTTTTATTTCGTCAATCTCATAACCAAGATTTATAAGTTCATTATTGCTCACTTGAAATGCATATCTTAATAAATTATTAAAATCATCTAAATCTTCTAATGTTAAATATCTTATTCTAAATTTATTTTTCTTTTTCTTTATTATACTTTCTTTAGAATCTTCTTTATTATGATGAGTGCTCATAAAAATTTACCTATATTTTACATAATACATAGTTAATATAATAAAAATATTTATAATTGTCAATTTATGAAATTATGAAAGCAAATGCAATACAATCAATTATTATTAGAATTTTCTATATTGGCCATAAATAATTCATCTGAAGGAAGAACTAAATTTTCAATATTGTCTTCTTTACCCTGACATAGCTTAAAGAAATCGCAAAATTCACAATGCCTTCCAACCTTTTTATCAAAAGCTCTGTCATACCTTATATCATCAACTATTTCATCAAACCATTCTCTTAAATAATTAATAGATTCGGAAGTAAATTCTATAGTATCTAGTTTATCATCTTCAAAATGATAATAAGAACCGCTTGTAACCTTACATTTAAGCCCATCCAATATACAGGCGTATAATTTCAGCTGTATGGTTTTTCTTTCTCTCTCCTCATTATCTTCACCAACATCATAATACTTTGTGGTTTTATAGTCTACAATCTGTAATGTACCGTCAGCAGATAAATCTATTCTGTCTATTCTTCCAAATAAAATATAATCTCTGACTCTATTTTCCATATAGCTTTCTATTTTATAAGGTACTTTCTGTCCGAATGAATTAAAGAAATTAGAAAGCATATAAAGCCCTCTTTCACCGAGTTCCTTTTCCTCTTCTCTGCTATTGAAAAAGGCCCTTATACCGCTTCTTTTCCATACATTTCTAAAAATATTATATAGATTCTCTAAAGTTCTTTCCTCTGCTCTCTGTTCATAAAATTCTTTACAAGCCAAATGTATAGCATTACCAAAGATAAAGTAAACATTAACACTTCTCTTTTGCTTTTTAAAAGGTTTTTCTATATAAGTATATCTATACTTTCTAGGACAAAGCAAATATGTAGACATGCTGTATTCACTAAATCTCTGTAATTTTTTAGCTTCCATATTTTTATTATACTAATAAAAATTGTTGCATGCTAATTAGTTATATAAATTTAACAAATGCTCACAATTTTTATATTTATTATTATTCTGCTGAAGTATTATTTTCAGTTTCTTTTGAAGTATATTTATTAAGCAAGGCTTTTATATCTGTATCAGTAGTAATATCTATAGTTTTTTTTCCTTCTATATCAGTTATATTAGCATCTGAACCATTTTTCAATAGAATCTCTACAGCTCTATAACTGTCAGAAGCAGCCGCAAAATGCAAAGCAGTCCAACCATCATCATCTTGAAAATTGATATCTGCTTTATATCTAAGTAATACTGCTATAACTGTTACCTGATTATTCATAGAAGCCCACATTAAAGGAGTAGTTCCTGTACCGTCACCTACATTAACTATATCTATACCTGAATTTTTCGAGGCATAAGAATCCAATATCACAGAAACAACATCAGTATTCCCTCTTGCTGAAGCAATATGAATAGCCATAGCTTCGTCTATACTGTCTTTAGCAAGTACATTAGCTCCATAGCTTAAAAGCATATTTGCTATATCAGCATATCCGTAATATGAAGCAAGTAAAAGAGGTGTCTGACCATCAGCATACCATTTATTTTCTCCGTCTTTTAATATTGTATCAGCAGGAAGTATAGGATTCATATCAATTCTTTTATGAGATAATAATTCTTTTACTACATCTGTATTATTAGCTTTAACTGCAGCATGCAATGCAGACCATCCTTCAGAATTAGTGCTATTAACATTTGTTCCTTTTGCTAATAATTCTCTGATTTTAGCAACATTCCCTTTTTCTATAGAATCAAAAAATTCATTGCTAGAGTTAGTAAATATATAATTCTGAATAGGTTCAGAATTTGTGATGTCTTGTGAATATAATATAAAACTAAATAAAAACAAACTAACTACAGCAAATATTTTTTTCATAGAAATACCCTCAACTATATTATACTTTTATAAATTATAGTATATATTTTAAAATATACAACAATTAATATAATAATTTTCTGTTTAAGAGCCATAGATATTGCACACTTTTAGTTTAAAAAAAGAAGGTATTCCTTATAATTTAAATTACTAGAAATAAACCCAAAGGAATACCTATGA
>CASGDY010000110.1 GCA_949300355.1 uncultured Brachyspira sp. | reverse complement strand
ATGGAGAGGCTGATATAACCGAAGACGATTTATTAAAAGAGGAGGATTAAGGTTATGATGAGTGACGGTGCATTATCTCAAGACGAAATAGAAGCTTTGTTAAAAGGTGCCGATGAAGCTTTCGGAGGAGACTCTGCTCCTAAAGCATCAAGCAATGGAGGCGGAAATGTAGATAAACAGCTATTTAATGAAGCTGCTAAAATGATAGCTGAGAATCAGGCTTTCTCATTATCTTCTATTTCTACAAAAACCGTGTCTATCACTAATATTACAACTACAGTCGGAGATGTAAATAATTTGCATCAAATGCTTTCCGGCAAAATGATAGAGGCTAAAGTAGGATATACAGGTTCTATCAATGGAAATGTTTATTACTTCATGGGAGAAAATGAGGCTTTAATAGTTGCTTCTCTTATGATGGGGCAAAAAGAAGCAGCTTTGAATGATATGGTATCTCAGGTATTGAAAGAGGCTTTCTCTCAAATGGTTGGGGTTTCTGACAGTGCTTTATCTTCAAGGTTTGGAGGAACTTTTACTAACTCTCCTATAGAAACTTCTATATTGGAAGATGCTTTCAGTATTAATATACCAGGTCCTTTAGCTATAGTAAGCGGTTCGCTTTCTATTGAAGGAGAAGTTGAGAATGCTCCATATGTATTTGCTTTAGAACTTCCATTATTACAAAGCCTTCTAGGTTCTGCATCTAATAATGCTGCTGCACCTGCTGCCGGAGGAAATACAGCAAATGCCGGAGCCGCTAATAATTCTATGTCAGGACTTGTAGATAATCAAGCCTTTGATTCAGGTCCTCAATTAGGAGTACAGCATGCTGAGTTCAATTCTCTAATGCCTGCTTCTGATGTACAAGGAACAGGAAATATCGGTCTGCTCATGGATGTAACTATGAACATGACTGTAGAGCTTGGAAGAGCTACTATGACTATTAGAGATATATTAGGACTTGGCGAAGGTTCTATTATAGAGCTTCAAAAGTTAGCTGGTGAGCCTGTAGATTTGCTTGTTAATGGTAAGTTAATAGCAAAAGGGGAGGTTGTAGTAATAGATGAAAACTTCGGTGTTCGTGTTACTGATATTATCAACCCTATGGACAGACTTACTAATAAACCTAGATAATAAGTTAAAATAATTACCAATATAAAAAAGCGGGAGTAATTTCCCGCTTTTTTATTATTTTTTAATAATAATATAATTGAAATTATTGAATAAATATATATAATATAATCGATAAAGTAACATAATAAATAATAGAAGTAAAATAATGAGTAATGTAGATAATAAAAATTCTAATAGTATTCCTACTAATAACATCGGCCTATTGATGGATGTTACTATAAATGTAACTGTAGAATTAGGAAGAGCGCGTTTAAGTATTAGAGAAATATTAAGTCTTGGTGAAGGTTCTATTATAGAGCTTCAAAAACTAGCTGGTGAGCCTGTTGACTTGCTTGTTAATGGAAAATTGATAGCTAAAGGTGAAGTTGTAGTTATAGATGAATGCTTTGGGGTAAGAGTTACTGATATTGTTGATTCAGTATATAATACAGTTGCAGCAGATACTGAGAAAAAGAAATAATTATTCTCTATTAATTTCATAATTTTAATTTTTTATATTTACAATTAAAAAATAGTACGGTTTTTCTTGACTTTTAATACATTATTACATATAATAATACTACTATAAATAAAAAATTAAGGAGTTTAGAATGTACACTTCATTCACCTGTATTTCAGGCCGTTCATATAATCATTCAAATATATGCTTTCAATTTTCTAAATTCTATAAATCTTCAAAACGTATCCTTTCAAAATCTAAGAAGTAATCTTTTTAATAATTCTAAATTAATAAAATAATATACATAATAATATTTTATATCTATATGGTATAACTGTTTTTTTTATTGAGGTGTTTAAATAATGCAGGATAATATAATATCAGAAAATGTTCTTTCAGCTATGAAAGACTTTCTAATAAATTTAAGAAGAGATTTGCATGCCCACCCTGAACTTGGATTTCAAGAGTTTAGGACTTCAGAAAAAATTTCTTCTATACTTGATTCTTTAAATATAGGATATAAGAATAAAGTTGCTGAAACCGGAATAATAGCGGATATAGAAGGGGAGGATAAAAATTTTACTATAGCTTTTAGGGCTGATATGGATGCTTTGCCTATGGAAGATAAAAAAAATTGCTCTTATTCTTCTCAAAATAAGGGTAAATGTCATTCCTGCGGGCATGATGTTCATACCGCAGTGCTTACAGGCATAGCAAAATATTTTTCTGAAATAAAGCCTCCTTGTAATATTAGGCTTATATATCAGCCCGCTGAAGAAACTACAGGCGGTGCTTTGCCTATGATAAATGAGCATGCTTTAGATGATGTTAATGTTATTTATGGGCTTCATGTTCGTCCTGAAATAAATGTCGGACAAGTAAGCATTACTTATGGAGCAATGTATGCTAGTTCTAATATGTTTGAAGTTCATATATATGGAAAATCTGCACATGGAGCTAAATCATATAATGGTATAGATGCTATAGTGATTAGTGCTCATATTATAACTCAGCTTCATAGCTTTACTTCAGCATTTACAGATGGAAGTATGAGGCTTCATATAGGCACTATAAATGGGGGCAGTGCTAATAATGTGGTAGCGGATAATGTTAAGATGGAAGGTATTATCAGAATACTATGCGATGATGATACTAGAAACAAAAGATTAAACATGGTTGAAAATATCATTAAAAATACCGCAAAAAGTTTTAATGCTGATGCTGAGTTTGTTAATATTCCTTCTTATCCTGCTTTGATTAATCATGATGATGCTGTCAATATAGTAAAAAATTCAGCCGAATCTTTTTTGGGTAAAGAAAATTGTTTGCTTGAAAAAGCTAATATGACAGCTGAAGATTTTAGTTATTATGTTCAAAGGGTAAAAGGGGCTTTCTTTAGTTTGGGAGTTTCCAATGAAAAAATAAATGCTCCTATTCATAATGGTTTATTTGATATAGATGAAAATGCTATTAACATAGGGGTAAAAATGCAGTTATTGAATGTTTACAATACATATAAAAATAAGGATAAGTTTATAAAGTAAGACAGTTATTTTGTTTTTTACTATAGAAAAAAAAAGAAATACAATATATAATTAAAGGAGATTAATATGTCATTATTTGAAGGAGCAGGTGTAGCTTTAATAACACCATTTACGAAAGATAATCAAGTTAATTACGAGAAATTAGAAGAATTGATTGAATTTCAAATAGCGAATAAAACAGATGCTATAATTGCAGCAGGTACTACAGCAGAAAGTGCAACTCTTACAGCTGAAGAAAGAATGCAGGTTATCAAATTTTGTATAGAGCGTACAAAAAAAAGAACAATAGTTATAGCCGGTACAGGAACTAATAATACAGCATCAGCAGTAGAGTTCAGTAAAAAGTCTTATGAGTATGGTGCTGATATGGTGATGGCAGTTACTCCGTATTACAATAAAGGTAATGAAAGCGGACTTATTGATTATTATACAAAAATAGCAAATAGTGTTAAATGTCCTGTTATTATATATAGTGTTCCTTCAAGAACAGGGGTAAAATTATCGCTTAATGTTATAAAAACATTGTCTGAGATTCCTAATATTCAGGGAATTAAGGAGGCAAGCGGAGATATCAGTTATGTTGCAGATATTGCTAATATAGCACCTAAATTAGATTTATATTCAGGAAATGATGACATGGTAACTCCAATGATGGCTTTAGGTGCTAAAGGGGTTATATCTGTTACTAGCAATATTATTCCTAGAGAAAATCATGATATGGTTATGAATTTTCTTAATGGAAATGTGAATGAAGCTATTAAAACTCAGATTAAATATATAGACTTTGTAAGGGCTATGTTTATAGAAACTAATCCTGCTCCTGTAAAAGAAGCTATGAATATTATTGGATTTAATGTTGGCGAATGCCGTTCTCCATTAGGTCCTTTAAGTGATAAAAATAGAGAGCATATAATAAATATTATAAATAAGTACGGATTAAAAAAATAATTTTTTATAAAAATTAAAAGGAGAAAAATATGAAGGTATTAATACATGGAACAGGAGTTATGAGCTCAATTTTAAAAGAAGTTATAGAAAAAGAAGGAGAATTAGAAATATCAGGCTTTGCTGATGATTTTACAGATGAAAAGGGGGATATTATTATAGATTTCTCTCATTTTTCAAGACTTCCTGCTATGATAGATTACAGCTTAAAAAATAGTATACCTATGGTTATATGTACTACAGGATACGATGAAACTATGCTTGCTAAGATTGTTGAGGCATCTACACATGTACCTATAGTATTATCATCTAATACTTGTATAGGAATAAATCTTATGAATGAAGTAGTGGCTAAAATAGCTCCTCAGCTTAGGAATTTTGATATAGAAATCATTGAAACACATCATAATAAAAAAATTGATTCTCCAAGCGGAACAGCTAAAAGTTTATTTAATATTATTAATGATGCTTTAGATAATGAAATGTTTTGTGTTAATGGAAGAAACGGACTTAATGTAAGAGATAAAAAAGAAATAGGAATACATTCCGTAAGAGGCGGCTCTGTTATAGGCGAGCATAGCGTTATTTTTTACGGAGATGATGAGATTATAGAAATTAAACATTCAGCTACTTCTAGAAAAATTTTTATTAATGGAGCTATAAAAGCTGCTAAATTCCTTATAGATAAAAAACCTGGTCTTTATAGAATGAAAGAGGTTTTAGCATAATAAAAAATAATAAGCTGATATACAGTTACATTACAGATTAGAAATTATAATAGGAGAATATGGAAATGGATATGTTAGAAAAGTCAGAAGATATTATTGCATATATTAAAAATTCTAAAAAGAAAACACCTGTTAAAATATATATAAAAGGAAATTTAGATAACATTAAAACTAACGCTAAAATATTTTCTTCAGGGGAATTTCATTTTATAGTTGGAGATTATGAAGATATAAAAGCTATATTAGAAGAATATAAAGATTCAATAAAAGATTATTATTTGGAAAATGACAGAAGAAATTCAGGAGTTCCTACTTTAAATTATTTCAATGTCAATGCTAGAATTGAGCCGGGAGCTATTATAAGGGATAAAGTAACAATAGGTGATAATGCTGTTATTATGATGGGTGCTGTTATCAATATTGGTGCTGAAGTAGGAGAGGGCACTATGATAGATATGGGTGCTATTTTGGGCGGCCGTGCTATTGTAGGAAAGAATTGTCATGTTGGTGCAGGGGCAGTGCTTGCCGGAGTTATAGAGCCTCCTTCAGCAAAACCTGTTATAGTAGAAGATAATGTTGTAATAGGAGCTAATGCTGTTATTATTGAGGGCGTTCATATTGGAAAGAATGCTGTAATTGGTGCTGGGGCTGTTGTTATAGAAGATGTTGAAGAAAATCAGGTGGTTGCCGGAAATCCTGCTAAAGTAGTAAAAACTAAAGATGAAAAAACTGCCGATAAAACTAAATTGGTAGATGATTTGAGAAAATAATTAAATAATTAAAGGTGCATAATTAATTTTATGTGCCTTTAATCGGTACCTTATCTAAAATAATTATTGTTTCAGTAAAATAATTTTTTATATCAATTTTTTTCATTATTATAAATTGACAAATTAAATATTTTTGGTAAAATATATAAATTATTATATATAATATTGTTGTATATAATAATATTATTGAATATATTAATTAAAAAATACTTATGGAGAATAGTTATGGAACTCAATAAAAACATAGTTCAAGTGCCATATTCGCTTATAAGGGAACTTACAGAAAAAGCACAGAAAAAAGAAAATGCTATAATGCTTACAATAGGTGAGCCTGATTTGCTGCCTCCTAAAGAATTAATTGATTACGGCTGCGAATATGCTAAAACTCACACTTTAGGCTATACTCAATCAGGCGGAAGTGAACATATAAGAACATTGGTTGCCAATCATTATAATAAATATTATAATTCAAATATTACTGCTGCTAATGTAACTATGCATATTGGTTCTATGGAGGGTATCTCTTCTGTATTTAGAACTATTTTAAATATAGATGATGAAGTTATAATACCTACTCCTTTTTTCTCACCTTATGAACAGGCTGTAAAGCTTTCTTATGGTAAATGTGTATTTTTAGATACTAGAGATGATCATCTTGTACTTAAGCCTGAAGCAATAGAGAAGGTTATAACAAATAAAACTAAAGCAATACTTTTCAGTAATCCTGGAAATCCGTCAGGATACATGCTTAAAAAAGATGAGATGGATGAGCTTGTTAAGTACTTTGAGAAAAAAGATATATTTATAGTAGCTGATGAAATATATTCTGCTATATCATTTTATCCTTTTATTTCATTTGCTTCTTATCCTTCTATAAAGGATAAGGTTATAGTGCTTAATGGTTTTTCTAAATCTCATTCTATGACAGGCTGGAGAATAGGCTATAGTATATCTCCTGAATATGTAAGAAAATGTTTAGTTAATGCCAGCTTCAATAATGTTGGAAGTACAGTAGCTCTTTCTTCTGCTATTGCTGAATATGCATTAGAAAAATATCCTGTTATAGAGAGTTTCAGAGATGTTTATAAAGAACGTGCTTTATTTATGGCTAAAGAATTATCAGATTTAGGATTTGATGTTATAGAACCTAGAGGAGCATTTTACTTATTTGTAGGGTATGAGAAATTTTCTAAAGAGCCTTCACTTGATTTTGCTATGAGATTATTAGATGAAACAGGTGTTGCTGTAGTTCCTGGAATCGCTTTTGGATGTGAAAATTACTTTAGAATAGCTTTGACTCAGGATATACCTCTATTAAAAGAGGCTGCTGGAAAGATTAGAGAATTCGTGCATAAGTAAATCATAAATTTATATTTAACGGCAGGAAGAATAAAAACTTCTTGCTGTTAATTATCAAAAAATATATTTATAACAGCATTAGCATTTATTATACTTATAGGTCTTATATAATATTTTGTCTTTTCTAATACAATAAATCTGTCCTTATCAACAGTCGAATTTTTATAATTCATTATGTATTTAATTCCATTTGAATGAATTGAAGTGTATTTTATATTCAAAGTTAATCTTTCTTCATCATCTTCTTCATAGTGATTTACAATATCAAAATAAAGTATTTGTTCTATTTTATCAAATTCTTGATTTTCTATTATTTGAAATTCTGCTATTATTATTTTTGACCTATCATTTTTATTGAAATAATCATATTTAAAATTTATATTTTTTATATCATCATAGTTTTTGGCAAATAGTTCTTCATTGTTTTTAGAATCTTTTATTTCTTTTAGTAATGTATAATTCATTCTGTCATTTAAAATAACTGAAGTGAATTTACTTGATGATATTCTCTCTTCATCATTAACTTTATAATTTATAAATTTAAGTTTATATTTAGAAATTTCTTCTATAGATATATTATTTTCAAAGTGAATTTTTTTTCTATAATTGCTCCTTACATCATCATAAGAAGTTTTGGCATTATCATAAAAAGTAGGTATAACATAAGAAAAGAATGATAATTTTTTAGTATTTAAATTATATAGATAAGCACTTGCTCCCAAATATCCTGTAGAAGAAATCCAAGGGTAAGCTCCTAAACCTAATAATTCAGCACTTTTTCTATTTATGTATTTGCTTCTCATCTCTCCTGTTAAAAGTTTTACAGTTCTATTATCATTATTTTGTTTTGCTTTTTCTATATTTTTGATTGTATTATAAAGTCTTGAAAGTATAGCGAAAGAAAATAATTTATTAAATGAGGCATGCTTATTTATCATAGAATCAATACTTTCAGCTATGCTTCTAAACATCTTTGCCAATTCAGGCATATTTTTAACTTGAAGTTTTATGCTTAATTGTTCTGCAATATCAAAATCTTTTTCACTGCATGAATAAAGTCCTTTTTCAAAAATATTTTCTACATAGTCCTTTGAAAATTTTAAAATGTTTTCATCTATTTCTTTATCTTCTTCTTTAATTTCTTCAAGTGAATTATACACCTGTTTGTATTTAAGTATTGCTATTATTTTATGAGCACAAAGAGAAGAATCTTTACAGGAACATACGGCCTTTTTTATACTGTCTTTTTTGGGAAAATAAATAATTACATTTTCTTCAGGTATATTTATTTCAAGCATTGCTTTTTCTTCTATATCTGCTTCAATATCATCATTAAATCTGTCTAGAGCATATTCAAAATTTCTTTTGGTGCTTGATTTTTTTATTTCATCATAACTAATATTTTTTACTTCATCAAATATATTGTTTTCTTCTTTTGTTTCTTCTGTTTCTGTATTATTTTCTATTGTATTATTATTGCTTTCATTTTCTTTATTTTCTGTATCTAAATGTTCTATATATAAAAGCGACATTATAATATGCTTACAAATATCTTTTGAAGGGCATGAACATTTACTTGATTTTATATCTTCATCATTAAGAATTACTTCTATTTTTTCTCCTGTATCTATAGTAACTTTTATTTTATCTTCTGCTTCTTCAATCTGTATTTTTTCAGAGCTATTATTTATAATATTATCAATGTCTTTCACTGAACGGTTGTATATACCTTTATTTGTTAATGTAAGTAAGAAATTTTCATTGATGTATTGTTTTAAGTTATTAATTTTTTCAGTCATTATAAAAAGCCTAAACAATTTTGTGAATATGATATACTAAAATCAATATATTGTCAAAAGTGCGAGCCGCACCACCAACCCGCACGGTATCGCTTATTCTTATCGAATGCCAACTATACGTGCGGCTGATTACTTATCATTGTACAAAAATTAATAATTTGTCTTACATGTAAGATAAATTATTAAATTTAAGCTAAAACATAGCCTTTTTGCTTCTTTGTGGCAACAAAAGAAGTGGGGTGCGGGGCAAAGCCATGCAAATATTTTAAATTTAAAAAATTTATTTTTGACAAAATATATTTGTTTCAGTATATACTGAAAATTTTTAAGTTTGTCAATATTTTTAATATATTGTATAATAATAATATGGATTTTAATTTAACAGACGAAGAAATAAAATTTTTGA
>CASGDY010000109.1 GCA_949300355.1 uncultured Brachyspira sp. | reverse complement strand
AGAAAGTTCGCCTTTTGAAGAAAGTTTTTGGCAGAATATAGATAAAGTTGTTGTTGAAACAGCAAGCAGAACACTTATAGGAAGAAGATTTTTATCTATTTACGGCCCTCTTGGAGCAGGTGCTATAAGCGTTCAATATGATAAAAGCGACAGAGAAGAAGTTTTTGAAGATGGTTTCGTAAAAACTTCAGGAAGAAAATCTGTTGAGCTTCCTCAGATTTATCAGGATTTTACTCTATTATGGAGAGATTTAGAGAATAATATTTCTAATAAATTACCTTTAGATTTATCTATTGTATCTCAGGCAGCTCAAACACTCGCTAACAAAGAGGATAATTTAATATTCAATGGAAATGATTTCCTAGAATTAAAAGGAATACTCAATGCTGAAGGAGTACAAAAATTAAAAATCTCTGATTGGGGACAAGGCGAGAACCCTTATACTGATATAGTAAAAGCTATAAATATGATTAGAGAAAAAGGCATTGTAGGAAGATTCGTACTATGTTTAAGCCAATCATTATATTTTGACTTACAGAGAATACAGCAAGGTACTGGAATGACAGAAGCTCAAAGAATATCTAGTATGATTGGAAATCTTTATAATGTACCTGTTATCAAAGGAAAGAAAGCAGCATTGATTTGTGCTGAACCTCAATATATGGATTTGGCTGTTGGAATAGATATGTCTACTGCATATTTAGAACAAAAAGATTTAAATCACAGCTTTAGAATAATGGAAACTATAATACCTAGAATAAAAGACTCTAATGCAATAGTTGTTTTAGAATAGTTTAATTTCATAATAACTCTTTAAAAATTATAAGCCTGCGGATTATATAAAATCTGCAGGTTTTATTATTTATATTTTATTATTCTCTCTATTATCACACCTATTAATATAGTTGATAAACCCAAAATAATAAAAAACATCCAAGTATTCATTCTAAGATAAAAATATTCAAAGTATCTTATATACATATTTAAAATAATAAAAAATATCGAATATCTTACTATTGAAGAGATTTTTAATTTATAGCCTATTACAAAAATAATTATATCTATAAATAAAAATAATAAACTATATATTAATAATTCAGATGAACCATATTCAAATATTATAGGATCTGCATTATTTCCAAATATTGACATTATTGCTAGTATTATGTTTAAATACAATATTCCAACTGTATAATATATGATTGTAAAATTAGAATATCTTTCTCCTAATTTTTTATTTATATCAGTTATTCCTATTAAAAACATTAATACGCTTGTCATAATAAATCTTATATAATTATTGAGCGTCAAATCAATTCCTGATATATCAAAACCTTCAAAACCATACCAAGTTATTAAACCTATTATTGCAATGGATAATACAGCATAATTTCTCTTTATATATGCTATGATAAAAAATAATATTATACTTATAAGAGATAATAAAATAAAATTATCTTTGTTATGAGTTATTATATACGATAAAGTAAAAATAAATGCTGATAAAAATATGGAAGAAATTGCTATTATTGCAGAAGAAGTTTTTGGTAAGTATATATCTTTTCTTTTAAGTACTTCATCGATTATGAATCCTGATAAGAAAAGCAAAGCAAATAAAAATGCTATAAAATAAAGAGAAAAAATATAGAAACTGATAAAGGCAATAAATCCAACACCCACCATTATAATACCTGTTATCATTATAGCTTTTATAATAGGCTGCCAATCTACATAATCATCTCTGTATCTTTTGGATAATGTTTCAAACTGATCATCAGTTATAATATTATCTTTCTTCCATTTCTTTAATTCTTTGAGTAAAAATCTGTTTTTGCTTCCCATAATATTTAATAGTCTTTAAAAATTTGTGTTTTTATAAATTTTATATTATCCAATGTATATCTAGTATAATCATTATCATTATGCTTCATAGTTCTTAAAGCTCTTATATACTTAATAAAATTCATAAAAGTATTCATCAAATTTGCAGGAACAATATTTTCTATATCAGATTTTATATTATCATTAAAACTATCACTATTTTCTAATATTATCAAATCACAGAATTCATCTTTATGTTTGAAAAAATTATCCAAATCATTATTTTCTAAATATGAAATAAGTTCATTTAATTTGTCAACTATTAACTGTAAATCTTTATTATTCATAAATATAATTAAATATTATAATAAAATAATTGCAATAGCCAAAGATAAATATTTATAGAACATACATAAATTGTAATTATTTTTTTACATTTATTAGTAAATCTTATATAAAACCAAAGCAATATGTATTATATGTATTTTAATATATATTAAAACCTATATTTTAAGTAAATTTTAAGTAAAATAAATGTAAAATATATTGACAAATATCTGTTTTAGGCTATACTTATAATTGTAAAGATAATTTACAGTGATAATGACAATAAATAAAAACAATATAAAGGAGATTTACTATGACTAAAAAATTATTCGCTTTATTAATAACTTTGACTATAATTTCTACTTCAAACGCTTTTGCTGATTGGATAGTTCCAGCTTCTTCACTTCCTCAAAATGCTAGAAGCTTCATACAGCAAATTTATCCTAATACACAAATATGGAAAGCAGAAAGAGATGACGGAAAATTTGAAGTAAAATTATCAAACGGTGCTAAAATAGACTTTTTATACAATGGCGATTGGAACAGCATAGAAGCTGAATATAATGCAGTACCTTTCAATGCTTTACCTGCTAATATAGCAAACACTATAAGAAACACTTATCCTCAGGCTGCTGTAATAGATGTAGAAAAAGAATGGGGAAATTACAAAGTTAAATTGAATAACTTTATGGAATTATTTATAACATCTGACGGACAGTTAATGGGACAGAAATTCGACGATTAATTAGAAATATATTATTATACCTATAAAAAACTAAATTGATAAATATTTATACTGTTTTTAATTTTTCTATTATTTTTATAATTGGGGCTTTGCCCCAAACCCCACTTCTTTTGTTGCCACAGGCGAAGCCCGCCTCACGAAGTGCGCCTACGGCAGGCGAGAACCAAAAAAACTGCATTTTTAGGTTATATCCTATATTTAATAGGCATGTTTTTAATATAAAGTTATAGCAATTGCGTTTTTTGCAACTTTTTTGTGCGTCAAAAAAGTTGATAATAATTGCATAACATGCAGTAGTCGGCAAAATGAAATCGTTTAAGTATATTTCAAATAAAATAGTTTATTAAAAAATACAAACTCTATTTATTATCAGGTCTTAAAGAAGCTTTTAAATTTGAGAAAAACTCCTCTTCATTCATAGCCATTTCTTCAGGTAAATTCTCGCTCATCTCCTCCAAAAATACAGAAGGCGTGCACTCAACCTTTCTTCCCATTTTAGTTCTGCTTCTGCAGTATGTAAGAGTTAAATGCTTTTTAGCCCTAGTCATAGCAACATAACAAAGTCTTCTCTCTTCTTCTAATCCGTTTTCGTCCAAACTTTTTTGATGAGGCATTATACCGTCTTCCATACCGCATATATAAACATAAGGAAACTCTAATCCCTTAGCAGCATGTATACTCATAAGCATTATACCTTTCTTTTTATCCTCCTCATCATTTTGTTCCTCTATACTCATAAGCAAAATTCTATCCAAATAATTTTTTAAAGTAGCATTTTTATTTGATTTCTCATATTCAAGTATGCCATTCATAAGAGATTCCACATTCTCCATTTTTTTAGCACCCTGCTCTTTTGTATCGCTTGAGTTTAAAATCTCATTATGATAAGCAATAGCATCTAAAAATTTATTAATGTTCTCATATAGTTTAGGACGTTCTAAATCATTTTTATCAACTGTAAATAAATTATGATAATGCTCTATCACTTCAAGAAAATCTTTTATACCTGCTTTAGCTTTAGGTGAAATTTCATCCATACTCTCATAATTAAGCAATGTCTCATACAATGAAACTCCATTTTTTATACTAGCTTCATTAAGATTATTTATAGCAACTGCCCCTATTCCTCTTTTAGGTATATTTATAACTCTAAGCAAAGATACCTCATCTTCAGGATTAACGAATAAATTAAGATAGGCAAGTATATCTTTAATCTCTTTTCTTTCATAAAATTGAAAAGCTCCCACAACAGTATAAGGCAATCCTCTAAGTCTGAAAGCCTCTTCAAAAAGTCTTGACTGTGCATTCATTCTAAATAGAACAGCAAAATCTTCATAATTTAATCTTTTGCTTATAGAATAATTTATTATAGAGTCTGCTACAAATTGAGCTTCTTCCCTCTCATCTTCGCATGGCATTATAGTAGGAGGTATTCCTTCCTCGCCTTCTGCCACTACCTTTTTATCTTTTCTTTGAGTATTATTGCTTATTACAGAATGTGCCGCTTCAAGTATTGCTTTTGTACTTCTATAATTTCTTGTAAGAGTTACTATTTTTGCATCAGGATATTCATTTTCAAATGATAATATATTAGATACATCAGCACCTCTGAATGCATATATACTTTGATCATCATCGCCCACAACGGCAATATTTCTATATTTTGATGCTAATAAAGTGGTAAGTTTATACTGTGCAAAATTAGTGTCCTGATATTCATCTACCATTATATATCTGAATCTCTCCTGATATTTATCAAGAACTTCAGGAAACTCTACATATAAATCTATTGTAAGATTAATAAGGTCATTAAAATCAACGGCATTATATCCTTTTAAATAGCTTTGATAAACTTCATAAACTCTCTTTGCTATCTTTTCCAAATCATCATGAGGTTCTACTTCATAAGGCTTCATCAAATTATTTTTAAATCTGTCTATATACCAAGCGAATAAATTTTCATCATAATTGAGAGTGTTAATTTTTATTTCTCTTAAAATATTTCTTATCAAAGTACGGCTGTCAGATGAAGAATAAATACTGAAATTATTTTTATAGCCTAGCTTTTCAATATCGCCTTTCAATACTCTTACACAAAAAGAATGGAAAGTGCTTACTACCAATTGTTTTGGTTTTTCTTTTAAAAGTTTTGTTATACGCTCACGCATTTCGGCTGCCGCTTTATTAGTGAAAGTAACTGCTAATATTTGACTAGGAAGCACACCATGCTTTATTAAATATGCAATTCTCTCAGTAATAACTCTAGTCTTACCTGAACCTGCACCAGCCAATGCAAGCAATGGGCCGTCAATATGTTCTACTGCTTGTCTTTGTTCTTCATTTAACATTAATGCCATAATAAAAAATACCTCTCATTTTGAGAAGCTATTATATATTATATTTAAATAATGTAAAATTTAGAATTTCTATATTTCATATTAATTTTTTATATAAAAAATATATAAACTTCAAAATATATTTGCAAAAATATTTTAAAATGATACTATAAACCATACAATTTTAAAAAGCAATTATTAGGGAAACATAATGAATATAGATAATATTAATGATATAAGAAAAAAAGTAAAAACTGTAAAAATAGGAAATGTTTTAATAGGCGGAAACAATCCTATAAGCATTCAGTCTATGACTAATACAGATACTAGAAATATAAAAGAAACTGTTAATCAGATAAAATCGCTTGAAGATGCCGGAGTTGATATAGTAAGGCTTGCTGTTTTGGATATGGATGCTGCCAAAGCTATAAAAGAAATAAAAAATCAAACAAAAGTTCCTTTGATTGCTGATATACATTTTGATTATAGATTAGCATTAGAAAGTATGAAAAGCGGTATTGATTCTTTAAGACTTAATCCGGGCAATATAAAAGATAAAGAAAAAGTAAAAGAAGTTATAAAAGAAGCTAAAGAGAGAAACCTTACAATAAGGGTTGGAGTAAATGGCGGAAGTTTGGACAGAAGCATATATAAAGAAGTAACTCCTGAAAACATGGTGAAAAGTGCCGCTGATCATATAAAATTAATGGAAGATTTAGATTTCACAAATATAAAAGTTTCTTTAAAATCTTCAGACATAAAAACTACAATAGAAGCTAATACTTTATTCAGAGAAAAATTCGATTATCCTATACATTTGGGAGTAACAGAGGCAGGTACTTTAAGAAGCTCGCTAATAAAAAGTACAAGTGCTTTATCATATTTAATAATGCAGGGTATTGGCGATACTATAAGATATTCTATAACAGGCGATCCTGTAGAAGAAGTAATGGCAGGAAAAATGCTTCTTAAATTTTTAGGCATAAGAAATGAACCTTCTATAGAAATAATATCATGCCCTACATGCGGAAGATGTCAGGTTAATGTTGAAGAGGTGGCTAGCTTCATAGAAAAACATGTTCAAAATATAAAAAAGAATATCACTATAGCTATTATGGGCTGTGTTGTTAACGGCCCAGGTGAAGCAAGACATGCTGATTTCGGAGTGGCTGGAACAGGCGACGGAAATTTCATATTCTTTGAAAAGGAAAATGAACCTATAAAAGTAGCTAAAGATAATATTATAAATTTCCTTACAAAAAAAATAGAAGAGTTTTAAAAGCTATATATTAAATTAATAAAATATTATTATTGAAAAAATTGTAAATTTATGTTACTTTTACTTTAATAATCTTCATATAATAAAGTATTAGAAAATGTATACAAAAAATATTAAAGATATAATATTCAATATAAAAGAAGCATACAAAAATAAATTATACTTTTTATCTGAAAAACTTATTGAAGATATAATAAATGAAGATTTAAAATATTATAAATTATATATTTTCTTTTCATATTTAATGCAGTTAGAAAATGATGAAGAAAAATTAAAACTGTCGATTAAATATTCTTCTAAGGCTATAGAATCAAACAAACATTATCTATTGACATATTGCTATAGATACAAGGCAAGTAAAAAATTATTAGAAATATGCAAAGACAATGAGTATATAAAACAATTAGAACAATTAATTAATAATGATTTATATTATTTGAAAAATGTATCTAATAATTTCATCATAAAAAAGCATATAAAAAATTTCATAAAAAATCCCCTATCCTATTATGATAAAAATAAACTCATATTAAAAACTTCTTCTCAAATAAAAAAGTATATGAAATATTTTAACAGAGAAAAAGTAAAATACGATTATATAGACATAATAGAAAATTATAACTTCTTTATAAAAAATAATAAAAATGATTATGAAGCATACAATTTAAGAGGATTTCTAAAATATAATCTTAAAATGTATGATGAGGCATTGGAAGATTTTAATAAATCTATAGCTCTTAATTCTAAATTTGCAGAAAGTCACTATAACAAAGCCAAACTTCATTACACATTAAAACATTATGAAGACTCCTTAAAATATTTCAAAAAAGCAAAACATATATTCGTAAGACAAAAAGATAATACGCCTTTAGATAGAATAAAATGCGATCATTATATAGCTTGGTGCAATTATAGCTTAGGCAGAGATGAAAAGATATTTTCAGATATTGAAGTAGATGAAGATATAAGCGACTTTTCTGAAAGCTACTATAATAGTGGTAAATTAAAATTCAATAAAAAAAATTATGAAGAAGCTTTAAAAATATTTTCTAAAGTAGATAAAAATAATAAAAATTATGCTAAAACAAAATATTATAAAAATGTATGCAAACATAAAATTAATAATAATATCAATATAAATTTAATAGTTAATACTTTGAGATTATCTGATATTTATAAATATGAAAATGATTTTCATCTTACAGAAAAATTATGTAATGAGGCTTTAGAATATATTGAACATATAAAAGAAAAAAATGATTTTTGGTATTTATATCTTAAAGGCATTGCTTTATATGAATTATATGATATTTCTTTTTTAAATTATGAATTAAAAGAAGAGGTATTGTATTATCTTAATAAAGCAAAGGAAAATATTGAAAAAGAAAATAAATATTATAAAAGAATAGAAGAAATAATAACGGAT
Organism: uncultured Brachyspira sp.; assembly: GCA_949300355.1. GTDB lineage: Bacteria > Spirochaetota > Brachyspiria > Brachyspirales > Brachyspiraceae > Brachyspira. Next base: position 1,220 of record CASGDY010000109.1, on the reverse strand, counting down.
ATTAAAGAATATGGCATTTGATATCAATAAAAAAAATATAGAATTCAATTATAAGGATTCCAAAAAGAATATTTCATCTTTGAAAGATATTATAAATAATAAAAAAAATATTTATTTGATTGAAAGCATATCAGGAAGAGAAAAAAATATTGAAAAATCTAAAGCTTATAAATTAAGAAAAATATTAATAAATAATGATAACATATTCGATTATGATGATTCCATAGAAGTACAGGATATAGATAAAAATGAAATTAATAATATTATAAATAAATCTAATATATATTTTTTAAGCCGTGATGCTTTTATAGAATACTACAATATATTATACAATAATAAAATAGACAGTGAAGAATATATAAAAAGAATAAAAGATAGAATCAAACAAAGGAAATATAGAGAATTAATATTACCCGCATATCAATTAAAAAGTAAAGAAAAAGACAAAGAAGGTTATTTTTATTCATTAGAAGAAATAGAATTATTTGATATGATAGTAGAATATTTTGAGCTTGAAAGGAATAAATTAAAGGATATTTTATACAGCAAAAATATTAGTTATTGTAATATTATAAATGCTAAAATAAAATGCTTTTATAACAATATTCAAAATTACAAATCAAAAGATAATAACAAAATGATATATTATGATTATAAATTATATTTCATACCTTTTTTCATTTTTGATAATTTCAAGCAGAGTAAAATCACAGAAAAAGAATATAATGATCTTTTAAAATCATACAGAAAACTTTATAAATCATTCAAAAAAAGTCAGAAAGAAAAAAAAGAATATAATTATTTTGGATTCAAATTAGAAAATAAAGAAACATTCTATAAAAAAAATCTCATAAAAATATTTGAAGTACTTTCTTATGAAGATTATAAAAATGATTCATATTTAGAAGAATATATTCAATTACATAAGGAATTAATTGAATATCAGATAAAATATAATAGATATATAGAATATTATAATAATTTTTTTAATGATAAGATTTTAAATTTTTTATATTTTACAGATAGAATTTCTAATAATGATTTTTTATTCTTTAAAAGAAATATAGAAGAATTAAAAAAAATAAATGCTGAAAATAATAAAGAATATCAAGCTATACAACTAACTAAAAAAGATGAAGATATAATTTATAAAACAATAATTAAAAATAATCATAAAAAAGTAATTATAGGATATATAGAATTATATAATTTTAATAAAC
>CASGDY010000108.1 GCA_949300355.1 uncultured Brachyspira sp. | reverse complement strand
ACTTCATCTGGGGTATTAACAGATATTAAAGCAATTGGTGAAATTTTAAAAAATTATCCAGATATTTTATTTATAGTTGATTGTGTAAGTGGATTATTATCGGAAGAATTTTTGCAAGATGAGTGGGGTGTAGATATTGCAGTTTCAGCATCTCAAAAAGCATTTGCCTTACCTCCTGGATTGGGATTTTTATCAGCAAGTCAGAAGGCCTTAGAGAGAGCAGAAAAATCAAATTTAAGAAATTTTTATTTTGATATTTTTGATTATGTAAATAATGCAAATAGAGGGCAAACTCCTTTTACTCCTGCTGTTGGAATTGTAAATCAATTGGATAAGAGATTACAAAAAATAAAAAAAGAAGGTTTGGTAAATTTTAGAAATAGATATAAACAAAAAAATTGATAATATACAGTATAATCTTAAAATAAAAGAGATAATATATTTATATGCATTTATAATATATTTATTTTCTATTTTTATATTTTATGTAATTTCAATAAATAAAGAAAACAAATTACTCTTAATTTCTACATCATTACTAATAATAATACAAATATTCATATATTTATCATTATATAATTATTTTAGAGTAATTTCATAAAATATTAATTATAAAATACTTGATAAAAAATTAATAATATTATATCATTTCTCACAATCGGGGAGCTTGAAAAGGCTGAGAGGAAGTTCACATAATTTTTTATTATTAAACTTCGACCCTTATAACCTGTTTGGGTAATGCCAGCGTAGGGAATTATCTCTTTTATTATTTTCTTTATACATTTAATAAAATGAGACCTTTTCTAAAGTTGGTCTTGTTTTATTAAATTATCTTATATAAAGTAAACAAACAAGACTAAAATAAAATTCAATAAAACAAGACAAACGGCGTTATAAAAATCTCGCTTTAATATTCTAATATGAGGAGCTTTTTATGACTTCAAAACAAAAATTTATTATTCTATTAATTTTGTTTGCATTACTTATATCCTGTAAAAAACAAACAAAAAATATCAAAGATGAAATCACTGTGAATTTGGGATATGAACTTAATACTATAGACCCAGCATTAAATGATGAAACTTATGGATTTATTTATATTAATCATGCATTCGAGGGACTACTAAATAAAGATATAAACGGAAATATTGTAGGAGGCGTTGCCGATAAATGGGAAATAAGCGATGATAATCTAACATACACATTTCATTTAAGAGATGATGCAAAATGGAGCGATGGAAAAAAAGTTACAGCCGATGATTTTGTATATTCCTATAGAAGAGCAGTTGATCCGAAAACAGCATCACCTTTAAGCTATTTGATGGAATATATAAAAAATGCAAAAGATATAATAAGAGGAAAACAGCCAGTAGAAAATCTTGAAGTAAATGCTATAGATGAAAATACTCTTACAATAGAACTTGAAGCACCTACTCTATACTTTACTGATATACTAGCTTCCGGAGGAGTTTATATGCCGGTAAGAAAAGATATAATAGAAAAATACGGAGATGATTGGACTTGGAAGCCTGAAACTTATATTGGTAATGGTGCATACAAGATGGTAGAAAGAAAGCCTGATGAATTACTTTCTTTTGAAATAAATACTAATTATTGGAATTATACTAATCAAGCGGCTAAAAAAATTAATTTCGTTTTGATTGCTGATGAATATATATCACTTAATGCTGTAAGAACAGGAGATGTAGATTTCTCAATAAATGCCCCTCCTATTGGCGAGATAGAAAATTTAATAAAAGAAAACTTAATGGCTGTAAGCGACATTATAGGAGTTTATTATTTGGACTTAAACAATAAAGACAAAGCATTATCGGATAAAAGAGTAAGAAAAGCATTATCACTTGCAATAGACAGAAATTATATAGTATCAAATATAGGATATGGTAAATTAATACCGGCTGAAGCATTTGTTCCTCCTGTAGTAAAAGGACTTGAAAAATCCTTTAGAGATGAAAGCAGTAACTATATAATAGCAAATAATTATAGTAATAATGTAGAAGAAGCAAAAAAACTATTAGCTGAAGCAGGATATCCTAATGGAGAAAATTTTCCTATGCTTGAAGTAAAAGTATCATCTGGTTTTTATACCACAGTATTAGAAGCAATTCAGCAAATGTGGAAAAATACTCTTAATATTGATGTAATTGTTAGAACAGAGGAATCAAAAATTACTTTGCCTTTCAGAGAATCCGGAAATTATCAAATGGCAAGAACAAGCTGGACAGGTGATTATAATGATCCGCTTACAATGCTTCAAATTATGACTAGCTATAGCGATATAAATTACGGAGGATTTTCAAATGCAAGATATGATTCTTTGATAGAATTTGCCGCTACTGCCGCAAATGCACAAAAAAGAATGGAAGCTTTAAAAGAAGCTGAGGCAATACTATTTGATGAAGTTCCTATTATACCTTTTATATATAGAACTGATTTTCTAATAGTTAATCCTAAACTTAAAAATTATGTTGATGAGCCTTTGGGAAGATATAAATTTAATTATGCTTATTTAGAAGAATGATATTTAAAAAATAATATTTAAATGATAAAATAGTAACATTTGATAATAAATATTTAATAATAATGATAGGAGAATAAAATGAAATTTTCAGAAATGGTATGGAAAAGAAATAAAGATTTATACAATAAAATAATAAATACAAATTTTAATAAAGAACTTATGGATGGAAGTTTAGACAAGAAAAAATTTGCATACTATATAGAACAAGATAGTTTATATTTGAAATATTATTCTAAAGCTTTGGCTATCATTTCATCAAAAATACACAATGTTGATTATGCATTAGTTTTTTTGAAATCATCTATAAACTCTTATATAGTAGAAGAAGAAATTGTGCATAAATATTTCAGAGATACTTTCAAATTTGAAAATACAAATAAAATAACAACTGCTAATTTAGGATATACAAGCTTCCTTATTAATATCGCTCATACTGAAGCCTTTGAAACTGCTGCATCATCTATACTCCCTTGTTTTTGGATATATAATGAATTGGGTAAATATATAAAAGCAAATGCTGAAGTTGAAAATAATCCGTATAAAAAATGGATTGATACTTACGCTGATGAGGAGTTCTCTAAAGCAACAGAATATATGATTGGAATTCTTGATAATTTGTATGATAATGCATCTGATGCTGTAAAAGAAAAAATGATAGCTGTTTTTGATATAGCTTTTGTATGGGAATATAGATTTTGGAATGATGCTTATAATTTAGATGATTTCCATAATGTATAAAATTTATTTCTATAAGTTTAAATAAATTAATTGAAATTTACTTCTCTGTATGCTATAATATTTTTATACATACAGGGGGTATTTATAAAATGAATAATACTTTAACTTTGATAATAGGTCTTATATTAACTTTTATAATATTAAGTGCCGTAAGAAAAATCATATTCAATATAAGAAGCAAAGGTAAATTTAAAAACATAAATGTGAATGATGCTGTTTCAATTTATAAAAATAATAAAGATATAGGCTTAATAGATGTAAGAAGCTATATGGAAGTTCAGCAAAGCGGATATATAAAAAACAGTGTCAATATTCCTTTAGATGATTCCAAATTCGATGAAAAAATGTCCAAATTAGATAAAAATAAAGAGTATATAGTTTATTGTGCAAGCGGAAACCGTTCTGGTACAGCTTGTATTCGTATGTATAAATTAGGTTTTAAAAATATTAATAATCTTACACGTGCAGGATATTTTCAGCTTTCATCATATTTAAGTAAATAAAAAATATCTTTTTTCCCTTTATTAAAAATTTTAATATATAAAAAGCGAAGCTAATAAAAATTAACTTCGCTTTGAATATAATAATAATATTAATCAAAATATTTATCTAGTTTATTATAAATATCTTCTTCTAAAGCTCCGTTTTCATCTTTAGTGATTATCAATTGAACTTCGTCTTTATTATCATCACTTGCCTCATATATACCATTATCCTCATACCATTTTTTCTTTTCTTCCCATTTATTTTTATAATTCTCATCGCTTAACATACCTAAATGTTCTAATAAGTATTTTTTATTTCCTTTTATTATAGTAAAATCAGGAAGTTTGCAATCTCCATTTTTACCTTCATACTTAGTTTCATAACTATATTCTATTTTTAAGTCTTTTTCTTTTTGATATAAATGATTAGCTATTATAACTTCAGATTTAGATCTCACCTTTTCTCCTCTTTCAGTTATATGTACTTTATTTTCATCATACCATCCAAAATCTTCTCTGTAAATTAATTTAGGATTATCATTAAATAAATTAGTTAATATAAATATTGTCTTTGAATATTTATAATGAGAAAATTTTAATAGCTCTTTTTTTAACTCGTCATCAGTGATATTCTTATCATCAACTTCAACTAATACATAAATATTTTCCTCATGTCTTGTGAATATTGTATAAAGCATTTCTTTACTCATAAAGAAGCTGCTGCATTTAGGTATAACAACTATAGTATTTGTAAACTGAGAACCTTGAGATTTATGACAAGTTATAGCATAAGCAAGTTCTAAATTAGAATCAGAACTATTGCCTTCAAAATCTGATTTTGTATACTTAAATCTTGTATCTCCTACATTAGGAAAATTAATATCTAAATGGTCAGATTCCTTTGCAGTTCCATAAGCCTTATTTACCATACCTTTATCATATCTACCAACTACAACACCAATTTCACCATTAGCTATAAATTCTTCAATCTTTTTATTGCCGTATTTTTTTTGATTTAGTAAATTAATTACTTTAGAACCATATACTATTTTTTCAGCACCGCAAGGAGAAGGATAAGCATTTGTTTTTTGTAAGTAACTATAAGTATCACGATACACTCTTTTATAATAGTCTCTGTAAATTTCATTATGAAATAAGAAATCATGTATATGACTGTTTATAGTTATAGAACCAGCAAGAGTATTTTGTCTAAGCGGAGTTAATATCTGCCACTTTTCTACATTGAAATTATTTGTAAAAAAATCAAATAAATAAATCCCATACTGATTCTCTATAGCCCCAATATTTTCTAAATAAGAATTTTTATCTGTTATTCCTATTTCAGGTTTAGACATTGCTTCTTTTATGCTGTCAATAAGATCATCTGAAGAATTTCTATCATCATTTGAAGTCCATTTTATAAATTTTAGATCATCTTTTTTTATATTATTAATATTGTTATTAGAATCTTTTTTTTCATAAATATCATTTCTGAAATTCATAGCAAATTCTATAGAAATAGAACCATCTTCTTGTCTATGATTATTAGTAAGTGTAACTAGATAATCATTATTGTTTTCTTTTGAATAATTTATAATATCATAGAAAGGCTTTCCTCTGCCTATAGGAGGAAGCTGAGAATCATCGCCTACTAAAATAATTCTATCAACTGAACTTCTTACTATCTCAAAAACTGCAGCTAAGGAATCTTCTGTAAGCATAGAGCATTCATCTATTATAAGAGTTTTTGCTTTTATAGTACCTTTCTTACAATATTCATACAATATAAAATCTCCATAATTGTATCTATCATTTCTTGAAGTAAAGCCTGCTATGGTATTTATATCTATTTTTTCTTTATTTATAGAATCATTATCATTAATCTTTTTTGATATTACAGTTCTTGCTTTTCCTGTAGGAGTTAATATTATAATGCCGTTTTCATTAACTTCATTTAAAGAGCAAAATTCTGATATTACATAAGTTTTTCCGCTGCCTGCTGAACCTCTCAAAACAGAAAATTTATTATGATATAAAGCTTTAATTGCTTCTATTTGTTCAGTATATTTTGAATCTTTATATTTATTTTCTATTTCAGAGTAAACATCATTATTAATATTATCTATTTTATTAAATTTCTCTTTTATTGTATCTTCTATTATATCTTTAGTCTTTTTATAATACTGAAACTGTAAAATTATATTATCATTTTGTCCAAATTTATATATAAGTTCTTTGAAATATTTTTTCTTTGAAATAGCATTTATAATATCAGTATTCAAATTTAATTCATTAAGTGAGGATAGATCTTTTATTTTTTTAAATATATCTGAAATAGGAAGAATAGTATTTTCTGTTTCATTCTTTAATATATGATAAATAAATGCAGTTACTCTCCTATAATCGTATTCATCATCAAAATGCATACCCTTTATATTAGGAAATAGTTTTTCTACTTCATCAGAAATATATAAAGCATTATCTAAACATAATAAATCATTTATAATGAAATCTGTATATAACTTGTATGGATTTTCTGTATATTTTTTTATATTATTTACAATATTATTTCTAATATCATCTACAGCTATTTTTATATTTAATCTGCTTAAAAAATAGTAAAAATTTTTTTATTTTTTATTTTTATTTTTCCATGTATTAATTACAGTATTATTTTTATTAACATTTGTAAGCGTTTTTAAATTATTTTCAAAATAATCCCAGAAATCTATAGTATTATCTTTTAAATATTCTTCATATATTTTTTTCTCTATTTCAAAAGCATCATTAAAACCTAAAGCACTAAGCACTTCTCCAAATAACGGATATGGCCCTCTAAGTTTTAATACTTCAGTTATCTTATTTTCTATCCACTTATAATTTCTAGTAAAATTTTTATTAAGTAATTTTGCTAAATTAGTAAGTACTTTTTTAGCCTTTATTAATAACTCAATAGCATCATTGTGTATAATATGCTCTGTGGAATATGAAAAATTTTCAAATGATTCAACACTTGAAAATAATACATAATCATCTATATTTTTATATATTACATCTGCTTTATCCTGATTATTATTTAAATAATCATTAAGTTCATGATAAGGAAATAATACTCCGTCATAATAACCTTTATCATCTTTTCTTATGGAATGTTCTACAATATGTTCCCATAATAATGCTCTATGTAAACCTTCATTTTCTATTTGGTCTATAGTTTTATTATAGTCATATTCTTTATTTCCAGATACACTCAAAACATTTCCTATTGCTGTTATTATTCTTCTTCCTGACACTTCTTCTACAAATGGAGCATTTTTGGTATAAAAAAAACATAAAGATTTCTCAGGTTTTACATATCCATAAAATGTATTGAATATTTTTTCCTGATTTTCTTTTAGCTGATACCAAACTTTATCTTTAGTTAATGACAAATCATTTTCAATTCTATCATTTAAATTTAATTTTATATTATTGATCTTCATAAGAATATCCATCTTAGGATCTTTTTCTTTATTTCTAAATAACCATCTAAAACATATAGAAGGAACAGAATAAGGTTTATATTCAAGTTCTGTATCTTTAAAATGCTTACAATTATCTTTATACTCCTTATATGGATATGAACTTGTAATTTTTCCCAAACTCTTTTCATACATAAAAGCTGACTTTTCTTTTATACATGGACAGTTATCATTATTAAATTGTTTGCAGCTTTCTTCTGTTTTATTTTCCATAATATTTTTTAAAATAGTGCAGTATCTGTTTTCTTTAGGATTATTGCAAACCTCTCCATTCCATGGCTTATCCATCCAAGGTACTCTTAAAGATAAATGTCTTATAATATTACTCATAATAATACTCCATTTTTTATTAAATAAAAAAATAATAGTTATAACCTTTAAGTAAAGACTATAACTATTATATAATATTAATGCGTCAATTTTTGTCGTTTTTTAGTGCTTGAAATGTCTTATTCCAGTAAATACCATAGCAATACCATGTTCATTACAAGCATCTATTGATTCCTGATCCCTCATAGATCCGCCTGGCTGAATTATAGCTTTGATATTATATTTGGCACAAGCGTCCACTACATCTCTGAATGGGAAGAAAGCATCAGAAGCCATTACAACTCCATCGCCTGCTCTCTCTAAAGCATCTTCGCAAGCCCAAATTCTGTTAGTTTGCCCGCTTCCTATACCTTTAGCCATAAAGTCTTTTATTACTACTATAGCATTTGATTTAGCATATTTTACAACCTTCATTCCAAATATCAAATTCTTCATTTCTTCTTCAGTAGGTTTTTTCTCTGTTACAACTTTATAATCTTCTATTAAAGTATTGTCTTCATCTTGTACAAGTAATCCGCCGTCAACTTTAACAAGATTGATTTTATCATTAGTATTAGTTTTGTATTTTATAACTCTTAAATTCTTTTTGCTTTTTAATACTTCCAAAGCTTCAGGAGTAAAGTCTTTAGCAATAACAATTTCCAAGAATATTTTTATAAGTTCTTTTGCAGTTGCTTCATCTACTGTACTATTGAAAGCCACTATTCCTCCGAATATAGAAGTAGGATCGCATTCATAAGTTCTATTATAAGCCTCTAATACATTAGAACCCAAAGCAGCACCGCAAGGAGTAGAATGTTTTATAGCAGAACAAGCATATTCTTTTTTAGACTCATCAAACTCTAACACTATTTTTAAAGCTATATCCATATCTCTGATATTATTAAATGAAAGTTCTTTTCCGTTTAACTGTTCAAAACCTTTCATAGAACCTTTATCTATAGTTGATATATAGTAACTTGCTGACTGATGAGGATTTTCTCCGTATCTTAATTCTTCATGCAATGCATAAGACATATTCAAATAATTAAGTTTTTTGCATTCCTTATTTTCTAATGAATTAAACATAAACTCTGAAACTGCAGCATCATAAGCAGAAGTTAAATTGAATACTTTAGAAGCTAAATATTTTTTTGTTTCAAAGCTAACTTCGCCTTTTTCCATTTCACTTTTTACTAAATCATAATCTTTAACATCGCTTATAACAACAACATCTTTGAAAGACTTAGCAGCAGAACGAAGCATAGTAGGTCCGCCTATATCGATAAACTCTATCTTCTCTTCAAATTTCAAATTATCATCTTGTACTTTTTCAAAGAAAGGATAAAGATTAACTATTACCATATCTATAGGAGTTATTCCTCTCTCTTTAATAGTTTCCATGTGAACAGGATTATCTCTTATGGCTAGAATAGCACCATGTATTTTAGGGTCTAAAGTTTTTACTCTTCCGTCAAGCATTTCTTTAGCTCCTGTCACTTCAGCAACTTCTATTACAGGTATATTATTTTCTTTCAAATATTTATAAGTTCCTCCTGTAGAAACTATTTCCACATTCTTTGAAGTTAAAAACTTGGCAAAGTCTAATATTCCTTCTTTATAGAATACAGATATTAATGCTCTTTTAATCATTATAAAGCTCCCATTAATAAAAATAATGAATCAATTATAATATAAAACTTGTTATTGTAAAGAGTAATTAATTTGTTATTTTGTTTAAGAGCCACAGATATTGCACACTTTTAGTTTAAAAAAAGTAGGTATCCCTTATAATTTAAATTGTTAGAAATAAACAAAAAGGAATACCT
>CASGDY010000107.1 GCA_949300355.1 uncultured Brachyspira sp. | reverse complement strand
TCACAAGCTCTCTTACAAGCCTCACCTGTAATAAGTGTTTGTCTTGAACCTGAAGTAGTACCGGAATCAGGAGAAGTTGCAGTATTAGGCTGATTAATGATTATTTCATCATCATTCAAATCAAGAGTTTCACCTACTATTTGATAAAGAACAGTAGCAATACCCTGTCCAATACAAGAAGCAGCAGAGTATACATTAACTTTTCCGTCTTTTACTACCAAACGAACTCTTCCTGTGTCAGGCAAACCAACACCTACACCAGAGTTTTTCAAAGAACAAGCTATACCAACATTTTTATTATTATAATAAATGTCTTTAACAGCTTCTAATGTTTCAACAAGTCCTGTAGCCTCATCAGCTATTTGATAGTTAGGAAGCACTTGACCAGGACGTATAGCATTTCTATATCTTATTTCCCAAGGATCTAAACCGCACATTTCAGCAAGCAAGTTTATATTCATTTCAGTAGCAAAACAAGACTGAGGTACGCCGAATCCTCTGAATGGTCCAGTTGGAGGGTTATTAGTATAGAAAGATTTACCCTCTATATCTATAACTTGATAATTATAAGGACCAGCAGCATGTGTACAAGCTCTTTGAAGTACAGGACCTGATAATGAAGCATAAGCACCAGCATCTGTAATTAAAGTAGCTTTCATAGCTGTAAGTATACCGTTTTCATCACAAGCAGTAGTCATATCTATGCTCATAGGGTGACGTTTTGGGTGCCAGTTGATACTTTCTTGTCTTGTAAGTTTAAATTTAACAGGTCTTTTTGTTCTATATGCCATTATAGCTGCATAATGCTGAACACTCATATCCTCCTTACCGCCGAATCCGCCGCCTACATATTTATTTTCTACTACAACTTTTTCAGCATCTATACCTAAAGCCAAAGCAACTTCTTTTTTAGTATCATAAACACTTTGGTCGCTTGAATATACAAATATTCCATCTTCATTGAAAGGCATAGCAACAGCAACTTCTGCTTCCATAAATGCATGCTCTGTCCAAGGAAGTTCATAATGTTTTGTAACTTTATATTTAGATTTAGCTATTACTTCATCAGCATTACCTTTAACTAATCTTTCATGAGTAAGTAAATTGCTTTCTCTTTCTTCATGAACTAAAGGAGCACCCTCTTTCATAGCTTCCTGAGGATTTCTTACTAATGGTAATTCTTCATATTCTATTTTTACTAAATCTCTAGCTTTTTTAGCAGCAGCTTCATCTTCAGCAACGATTAAAGCTAAACCGTCAGCAATAAATCTTGTAGTTTCACCTTCACCGATAAGTACATCCCAGTCATGGAAAATATGTCCTATTTTCTTAGCACCAGGTAAATCTTTAGCAGTTATTACATCAACTACACCTTTTAAAGCTTTTGCTTCGCTAATATCTATTTTTAATATCTTAGCTCTTGGATATTTAGTTCTTACAGCAACACCATGAAGCATACCTTCTAATTCTATATCATCGCAGTATTCGCCAATACCTAAAGCTTTTTCTTTAGCATCTACTCTAGCAATATTTCTATCGCCTAATTTTACTTTACCTTTATATTCTTTAACATCAATATTTTCTCTAATCATTTTAGCTGCTAATTCTATAGCATCAATGATTTTTTTGTATCCTGTACATCTGCAAATATTATTTTTTATAGCAGCAACAATTTCAAGTCTTGTAGGATTAGGATTTTGATCTATCAATCCTTTAGCACATATAACCATACCAGGTATGCAGAATCCGCATTGAACTGCACCTGCAACTGCAAAAGCATGAGCATAAACATCTTTTTCTCTTTGAGTAAATCCCTCTATAGTTTGTACGCTTTTACCCTGCAATCTTCCTATAGTTTGTATACATGCTTTAGTAGGTTTTCCATCTATCAAAACAGTACAAGTTCCGCAAGCACCTTCAGAACATCCGTCTTTAACTGATTTGCATTTACAGTCATTCCTAAGAACATCCATTAACTTTCTGTCTGAGTCAAAACTCATCTCTTTACCATTAATGATAATCTTGGCACTCTCGCCCATATATTCCTCCTTATATATATTAAAATCAAATAAACATAACAAGGGAAAGATACTTATCTCCCCTTTGCTATGTTATACAATAATAAATATAAAGTCAATTATTTTAATATTAAATACTTATAGTTATTAAATACGGCATCAACTATAGTGTAAACACCATTATTCTTTCCGCCAACTTTATAAGATTCTTCTTTACCGTCAATTCTAAGTTTAGCATTTCCCTCTTTATCCAAGAATAAGAAACCATCATTTTTAGAATTTTTCATATCATCTTCAGTAGCAAACAATGTAAATTTATCTTTATAAGGAGCAGAACTATAAGGACAGAATGTTTCACAGTTACCGCATTCATTACACATATAATCAACGTGTATAATTTGTGATATTTTAGCATGTCCTGCAACTTTTATAGATACATTAGCTCTGTTAGGACAAACTTCAGTACAGCTTTCACAGATATAATCACAGCTTAAACATCTAGTAGCTTCAGGATCTTTTGATACTTCTTTCAAATTACCTTTTTTGCTATAAGATATTTCTTCAGTAGAAACAGAAGGCAAATCAGGAGCAACTGCTTTCCCTAATATAGCTTCAGCAACAACTTTAGCATCTCTTATAGCTTCAACTATAGTAGCAGCACCATATAAACCATCACCAGCAACATAAACATTTTTGATAGATGATTCATTAGCAGCAGAACATTTTGGCTTGCCTTTATCATCAACATCTATACCATTAGATTTGTAGAAGTCAGATTCAATTTGCTCACCAATAGAAGCTATAACACTGCTAGCAGGTACTTCTACTGTTTCGCTAGTTTCAACAACATTTCTTCTGCCTTTTTCATCATAGTCAGATAATTCCATTTTCTTACAAAGAAGTTTGCCGTTTTCTAATTTAACAGGTGCAAGCAATTCCATAAACTCAACACCATCTTCTAAAGCCTCTTGAAGTTCTTCTTCTAAAGCAGGCATATATCTCTTAGTTCTTCTATAAACTAATCTAACATTTTTAACGTCTTTATTTTTCTTAGCAGCACGAGCAGCGTCCATAGCAGTGTTGCCGCCTCCGATTACTACTACATCTTCACCCAAAGCAACGTTTCCATTAGTTTTATTGAACTCTTCTAAGAATTTAAGAGCATTCATAGATTCGCCTGCTTCAAGTTTTAAAGGCATATTTTTATGAGCACCTATACAAACAACAGTGTAATCATAATTTTTAGCAAATTCTTTTATATCTTTAATCTCTTTGCCTAATTCAAATTTAACACCCATTTGAGTACATAAACTAACATCATTTCCAATCTCTTCAGCACTTATTCTGAAATTAGGTATAATATTAGCAACTACTCCGCCGGCTTTTTCTCTTTTGTCAAATACTGTAACATCAACACCGGCACGAGCCAAGAAGAATGCAGCAGAAAGTCCAGCAGGGCCAGCACCTATGATGCCAGCTTTTTTACCTATAGAAGCAGCAGGTTTTAAAGTGCCTATTACTTTACTATATCCGGCTTTAGCAGCTTCTAATTTGCATGCTCTGATGCTTACAGGCTCTTCATAGAATTGTCTAGTACATTTATCCATACAAGTATGAGGACATAATATACCTGTAGCAAATGGAAGAGCGTTTTTCTCTATAATAACTTTGAAAGACTCTTCATATTTTCCTTCAGAATTAAGTCTTATATAAGTAGTAAGGTCTTGATGAATAGGACAAGTTTCCATACAAGGAGCTATATAACAATCAATCAAAGGTACTTTTTTATTAACTTTTCTGCTAGCAAGAGGCTTAACAGGTTTAATATGATGTTTACTTTTTTTGCTCCATTCAATGATTTTTTCAGTTTTAGTTACATCTACTTTAGTAAATGCTTTTGGTTCTTTAAGGTTTTTAGCTATTTGCTCGCCTCTTTGATAACCGCCTGATTTTAAGAAAGTAGTAGCCATAGTTACAGGCCAAATTCCTGCATCTATAACATCATTAATATTGAAATAATCACATCCGCCTGAATATGAAATTCTCAATTTTCCGTCAAAATCTTTACTCAATCTTGAAGCAACTGTCATAGAAAGCGGGAATAAAGATTTACCAGACATGTACATTTCTTCAGATGGCAATTCTTTTTGTTTAACATCTACAGGGAATGTATTAGTTATTTTTACACCGAATGCAAGTGAATTATCTTCAGCTAATTTTTGAAGTCTTTGAAGCATAGGAATTGCATCGCTGTACTGTAAGTCATCTTTAAAGTGGAAATCAGTAAATGATATATAATCATAACCCATTTCATCTAAAGTTTTTCTAGCATATTCATAACCTAAAAGTGTAGGATTACATTTAACAAAAGTATTTAATTTTTTCTCTGTTATTAAATAAGAAGCTATTTTTTCTATTTCTGTAGGAGGACATCCATGAAGAGTAGATAAAGTAACAGAATTACATACATCAGCATTGATTTTATCTATATCTTCTTTTTTGAAGTTTTTGAATCTGCTTATATTATCAGTTAACCATTGTTTACATTCTTTAAATATAGGAGTATTAGAAGCATCTTTCATGCCTTCAATGAAAGTATCAATTTTTTCAGTCTTAATGCCTTCATAGTCATAACCAACAGACATATTGAACTGAAAACCGTCCATATCTCCTAAATCCCATTCTTTAGCAATTACTTTTAAAGCAACCCAAGCCTTAACATATTCATCAAAAGCTTGAGGAACATAAAGTTCTGTAGACCATTCACAGTTATAACATTCATCATTAGCTGTGATACAAGGTTTAGCAACGCATTTGCTTAATTCTTCTCCGTCCATTTTTTGAACAGTTTTAAGTTCAAAGAATCTGCTTCCTGTATAATAAGCAGCAACTATATTTTGAGCTAATTGAGTATGAGGTCCTGCAGCAGGTCCTATAGGAGTTTCTAATTTTCTTCCAAAAATTTCGTAATATTTAGCTTTATCAGCTTTAAACGCTCTTGAAACACCAAATACTTTACCGGATTTTTTTTCTTCTAGAATCCAGTTCATAAGGTTTCCAAAAGGTATGGGTGTCATTACATCACTCATTATAATTCCTCCAATTAATTTTACTGTAATTTATTACAATACCAAAAAAAATTCTATATAAAAATCAATTTTATATAGAATTTCATGATATTATTTTTTATTTATTAATCTGTTTCCAAAGCTTATCAGCTTCTTCTCTTATCTTAGCATAAGCAGCTTCTTCATCAATCTTAGTGAGTTTTCTATCTCTCATCAATACTTCACCGTTACAAACAGTAGTATTAACATGTCCGCCATTCATACCGAATAATATATGTCCATTGATATTTTTATCACTTAATTCTGTATAGTTTTTATAATCTACAATGATAACATCAGCAGCAGCACCTTCTTTAAGTACGCCAAGCGGAGTATCGAAATAACGATTAGCCATTTTAGCATTATTTTCAAATAACATTGTAGGTATTTCCCCCCAAGCAGCATTTGGATCACAAAGGCTATGTTTATGAAGTACATTAGCAACTTTATATGATTCTGTCATATCATGAGTATATCCGTCAGTACCTAAACCTGTTAATATGCCTTTTTTCATTAATTCCATTGTAGGAGGACATCCGCATGCATTACCCATATTAGATTCAGGGTTATGAGAAGTCATAGTGTCTGTTTCTTTGATTAAATCCATTTCATGAGGATTGATATATATACAGTGTACAAGTATAGTTTTAGGACCTAAAACTTTAAAATCATAAAGTCTGTCAACTATTCTTTTACCATGTTCTTTCAAACAAGCATGTAAATCTTCTATACCTTCAGCAACGTGAATATGGCATCCTATACCTTCAGGTAAATCTTTCATACAAGCTTCCATAGTTTTATCAGAAATAGTGAAAGAAGCATGCATTCCCATCATACCTTTAATCATATCAGTTTTATCAGCCATAGCATGTTTAATAAAATCAAGGTTTTCTTTAACTGAAGCTTTTGACTTAGCCTCTCCATCTCTATCAGAAACTTCATAACATAAACAAGAACGAACACCCATAGTTTTAGCAGCTTCTTCTATAGCGAATAAAGAACCTTCAATATGACCGAAACTAGCATGGTGGTCAAATACAGTAGTAACACCGCTTTTAATAGATTCAATATAAGTAGCCATAGCACTTTGTTTAGTTTGTTCTAAAGTAAGGTTTCTATCTATAGTCCACCACATACCGTCTAATATTTCTAAAAAGCCTTTAGGATTATAACCGTTAATGCTGAAACCTCTAGCCATAGCAGAGTAAATATGTTCATGTACATTTATGAAAGCCGGCATAATAATGCTTCCTTTAGCATCTATATACTCAGCATCTTTATATTTTGCTTTCAAATCTGAAGTTTTTCCAACTTCTTTAATTAATCTTCCATCACAAAGAACTGCACCATCTTCAATAAATGGCTTAGCAGGATCTCTAGTAATTAATTTTCCCCCACCTATTAATAACATAAGCTGCCTCCTAAATTTATATTCGAGTAATTATTTATATACATTTTAATAGGATATTAAAAAAAGCACATTTGTCAACGAATTTTCAAAAAAAATTTAGATTTTTTCTTGAAAATCTAAAAAAAAATTAGTATACTATAGGCATATTAAATTGATTAGATAATTAACCATTAAGGAATATTTTTATATTTTATGGAATCTAATATAATACTTGAAACTTTAATAAATGTAGCACATGGCATAGCAAAACAATTTGGAAACAATTGCGAGGTTTGTATACATGAATTAAAAGAGGACGATTTAGATCATACAATAATTTTTATTATTAATGGAGGCATTACAGGAAGAAAGGTTGGAGAAGGTGCTTCAAATGTAGTTATAAACACTATAGAAAAATTAAAAAAAGGCGAACCAATAGTTGACCATTTATCATATCTCACAAAAGCATCAAATGGAAAAATATTGAAATCTTCAACAGTTTTTATAAAAGATATGAATGGTAAATACAGATATATATTATCTATAAATTTCGATATAACTAATTTTTTACCATTCAAAAGCGACCTGGATACATTATTACAAACTGAAGATAAATCTAAATTAGAAGAAATACCTAATAGTGCTCAGGAACTTATGGAAAAATTAATAATAAAAAGTGAAGAATTGGTAGGGAAGCCCGCTTCTATAATGAATAAAGATGAAAAAATAAAGGCTATAAATTTTTTAAATGATTCCGGAGTATTTTTGATAACAAAATCCGGAGATAAGGTATCTAATCATTTTGGAATAAGTAAATTCACTCTATATAACTATATAGATTCAAAAAAGGAGGATATAAATGAGTGATCTTAAATGGGCTGAAAACAAAATGCCTAAAACAGAAGATAAAAATTTACCAATTATGTCTATTGAGGAAGTAAAAAAAGCAAAAGCTTTTCACCAAAGTTTCCCTCAATATACACAAACACCATTAGCAGATTTAAAAGAAATGGCTAAATATTTAGGTTTAGGAACTATAAAAGTAAAAGATGAGTCATATAGATTCGGTCTTAATGCTTTTAAAGTATTAGGCGGTTCTTATTCTATGGCTAGATATATAGCTCAGAAAATGGGAAAAGATGTAAGCGAATTCCCATATGATGTATTAACTTCAAAAAAATTAAAAGATGAATTTGGTCAGGCTACATTCTTCTCAGCTACAGACGGCAACCATGGTAGAGGTGTTGCTTGGGCTGCTAACAAATTAGGACAAAAATCAGTTATTTTTATGCCTAAAGGTTCAACAGAAACTAGATTAAAAAATATTCAGGCTGAAGGTGCTACAGCTACAATAGAAGAATTCAACTATGATGAATGTGTTAGAAAAGCTGCTGCTGAAGCTGCTAAAGTTCAAAACGGTGTAGTTGTTCAAGATACTGCTTGGGAAGGCTATGAAGAAATACCTGCTTGGATTATGCAAGGTTATGGTACTATGGCTTTAGAGGCTGATGAGCAATTTGGTGAAAGACCTACACATGTATTCGTACAGGCTGGTGTTGGTTCTTTAGCTGGTGCTATGGTTGGATACTTCTCTAATAAATACAAAGATAATCCTCCTGTAATGGTAGTAGTAGAAGCTGATGCTGCTGCTTGTTTATACAAAGGTGCTGAAGCTGGAGACGGAAAAATAAGAATAGTTGAAGGCGATTTAGACACTATTATGGCTGGTCTTGCTTGCGGTGAGCCTAATATCACTTCTTGGGATATACTTAAAAATCATGCTGATTGTTTCATAGCTGCTCAGGACGTAGTTGCTGCTAGAGGTATGAGAATGTTATCTGCTCCATTAAAAGGAGATCCTCAAGTAGTATCTGGTGAATCCGGTGCTGCTCCATTCGGTGCTTTAGCTACTATAATGCTTAATGACGAATATGCTGAATTAAGAAAAAAATTAAAACTTGATTCTAATTCTAAAGTATTATTATTCAGTACAGAAGGTGATACTGATCCTGAAAGATGGAAAAATATCATTTGGGAAGCTAAAGAAAGATAATTATAAGAATAAGAAATAAATTAAAATAAATTATAAATTTTTAGGAGAATAAAAACAATGAGTGCTATTTCAAAAGAACAATTTGAACAAATAAAAGCAAAAGCTGAAGGCTACAAAGCTGATATGACTAAGTTCTTAAGAGATTTAATTAGAATTCCTAGTGAATCTTGTGAAGAAAAAGGTGTAATCGAAAGAATAGCTGAAGAAATGAAAAAAGTAGGATTTGATAAAGTTGATATCGATCCTATGGGTAACGTTTTAGGATATATGGGTACAGGTAAAACTTTAATAGGTATCGATGCTCATATAGACACAGTTGGTATAGGAAACAAAGATAACTGGAATTTTGACCCTTATGAAGGTTATGAAAACGATGTAGAAATAGGCGGAAGAGGAACTTCTGACCAAGAAGGCGGTATTGTTTCTGGTGTTTACGGTGCTAAAATAATGAAAGATTTAGGTCTTTTAAATGACAAATATCAAGTAGTTGTTGTTGGTACTGTACAAGAAGAAGACTGCGACGGTTTATGCTGGGAATACATTTGTAAAGAAAGCAAAATTAAACCTGAATTCGTAATTTCTACTGAACCTACTGACGGCGGTATCTACAGAGGTCAAAGAGGAAGAATGGAAATAAGAGTAGACGTTAAAGGTATTTCTTGTCACGGTTCTGCTCCAGAAAGAGGAGATAACGCTATTTACAAAATGGCTGACATACTTCAAGACATCAGAAGCCTTAACGAAAACGATGCTAAAGATTCTACAGAAATCAAAGGTTTAGTAAAAATGTTAGAAGAAAAATACAATCCTCAATACAAAGAAGCTAACTTCTTAGGAAGAGGTACTGTAACAGTTTCTCAAATTTTCTACACTTCT
>CASGDY010000106.1 GCA_949300355.1 uncultured Brachyspira sp. | reverse complement strand
TATTTTTAAATAATAAAATTGTCAACTATTATAAAAATAAAAAATTCTTTATTATTTTATTTTTTATTTCGTTAATAAACTTGGAGTTTATTATGTGTAAATTGTGGAAAATATTTGAAAAAGAATGTTTTAATTATTTGCAAGACACTTATACAAATGTGAAATTTAAACATATTGGAGCATCAGATTCTACTGTTTCTGATATAAAAGTAATTGATAATGATTTTTTTATTGAGGTAAAATCTGCTATATCCCAATGTGGACAGTTTGTAGTATTGGAGTATAACAATAGTTTTATATATTCTAATCAAAATAAAACTTATATAAATCAATATTCTAAATATATAATAAATTATATGAATAAAAACTTTGATGTATTCTATAATGCTGGTACTAGAGGTGTTGATATTAATATAAATAAAGATATATTTGTTTCTTGGATAATAGATTTTTATAAAACTAAAAATACAAAATATTTCATTACTAAAGCAGATAATTATATTATTATTCCATTAGAAAAAATATCTGAATATTTTGATATAACGGCATGTTATAGAGTAAAGAAAAGCGGTTCATCAAACCCTTCTCATAAAAATATAGATGAAATAGTAAATTTTTTAAAAAATAATAGTATTAAGTTTGAATTAGAGATTAATTCTAAAAAACTTTATATAATCACTGAATATAATTTCAATAAAAAAATAAATATTAATAATTATTCATATCAATTTAATAATATAGATAAAAATATATATAATGTAAGAAAGCTATCTAATACTAATAATGCTAATGTAATATTTTCTATAAAACTTATAAAGAATTATCAAGAAGAAAATGATTTGAGATTATTTTTAGAAGATATAAAATTATGATATGTGCTCTGCTATTTTTATGGCTATATATTGAAGTACATCTACAACTACAGAGTTTCCAAATTGTTTATATGCTTGATTTCGGTTATCTATTATTTTAAATGAATCAGGATATCCCATTATTCTAGCACATTCTCTTGGCATAAGTTTTCTATATTTTCCATTAATTAAATATCCGCCTGTTTTTGAAAATACTCCTCCTCCGTCAGCAGATAAAGTAATTGCTACTCCTTTTGTACTATATATTCTTTCTCCTTGTCCGCCCTTATTTACTATACCCAAACGAATAGATTTATTGCTATATTTATCATCTTTAAAATAGTTTATAATTATATCATCTCTATTAATATAAATATCATTAGGTACTTGATTTTCTTCTAATAAAAAATCTTCTAAATGTTTTATTAATTCTATAGGTTTAGGAAAATTAAATTGCTTTATATTTAAATCTTTTCTAAAACAAACCATATATATTCTTTCTCGTTTTTGTGGAATTCCATAGTCTGAAGCATTAAGAACCTTATAATAAAAATCATATCCAAGTTCATTCATAATATGTTTTATTGTATTTAATGTTTTTCCATTATCATGCCTTACTAAATTTTTTACATTTTCCATAAAAACAATTTTAGTTTTTTTATACTCTAAAATTCTAGCTATATCAAAAAATAAATTTCCTCTTTTATCTTCAAATCCTTTTTGTTTTCCACTTATAGAAAATGCCTGACATGGAAATCCAGCACATAGTATATCATGATTAGGGATTAATTTTTCATCTATTTTAGTAATATCATCATCTGGAAATTCACCAAAATTTTTATAATATGATTCTTTTGCGAATTTATCCCATTCATTAGAGTAAACGCATTTTGCTCCAAGTGATTCCAAAGCTATTCTAAATCCACCTATTCCAGCAAATAAATCTATGAATGTTTTATTTTCTAGTAGTTTATTTTCTATGTTAATCATAATTTTTATATTATAATTTATTTGTATAAAAAATCAATTATTTAATAATATAAAAGAAGTTAATAGAAATAATTCTATTAACTTCTTTATTTATTGAGTACAAGTTATGATTAATTAATGTCCTGTAGTAGTTATAGTAGTAGTAATTTCTTCTGTAGGATTTGTTGTAGAAGGAATTTTTATAAGTCTTAAATCAAACATAATCATAAACATACAAGGTAAGAATATGAGTGTAAGCAAAGAAGCAAATAAAAGTCCGTAAGCTAATGCCATAACTATAGGAATAATAATATCTGCTCTACCGCCTATACCATAAGCAGTAGGTAAAAGTCCAACAACTGTAGTAACAGTAGTTAAGAATACAGGACGAAGACGCTGTTTAGCACCATCAACAATGGCTTTAGCAACACCTTTTTTACCGCCTTCTACACCTTCATCTATGATTTTGTTAATTAAGTCAACAAGTATAATACCGTTGTTTACAACAACACCAGCCAAACCAATGATACCTACAACACCCATGAATGATAAAGGCATTTTATGAATAGCAAATCCTAATAATACACCAATCAAACCGAATGGAATGATTATCATTATCATAATAGGCTGTATAAATCTGTTTAACTGAAGTAATAATACAATATATACGAATATGAATGCCATAGCAAAACTGAAAGCTAATTGTTTTATGGCTTTCATAGTTTCTTTAGCTTCACCGCCGAATTCTAATTTTAAACCTCTATATTGTCTGTTGAAATCTTTAAATCTTTCACTTACTGCAGCCATAACCTGCTGAGAAGTATTTTTACCATATTCTATTCCAGCAGTGATTGTTATTGTTCTTTGACCATTATAGTGTTTTAATGTAGCAAGTCCGTCAGCTTTTTCTATTGTAGCAAGATTTTTAAGATAAATTAATCTTCCTTGAGAGTTAGGTATTAAAAGATTTTCTAAATACTTAGCATCATAAGTAAACTCATCATCAAATACAACTCTGAAATCTAATTTATTTTCAAGTTCCTGTATATATGTAGCTTCTGTACCATAATATGCAGTTCTTACTTCATTAGCTACAGTTGCTACATTAACACCAAGTTCAGCTATTTTATCATAATCGAACATAACTCTTAATTCTTCTTTACCAACTTTATCATCATCATCTATATTGATAACACCAGGTACTGTAGCTAAGAATTCTTTTATTTCATCTTTAGCCTTTTTAGCAAGTTCAGTATTGTTTCCTACTATTTTAATATCTACAGGATCTCCTGGGTCAATATTTCCTTTTGTGTTCATACTGAATATAGGAACAGTTTGTCTTATATCTGTTTTATCTATTTCCTGATTGATTAAAGCAACAAGTTCATCGGCTGTTCTGTCTCTTTCAGCAGCAGGTACTAAATAAACCATAATACCGGCTAAACTTCCTTTTTCTTCAGAAACAACTTCTTGGTCAACTTGTTTTCCTACAAGTGAGTATAAAGCAACAAGTTCTTCTGGTTTAACTACGCTTGCTACAACATCTTCTATTTTAGCAATTTCTTTAGTTGTAACTTCTTTAGTTGTACCAGTAGGCATTTCTATATTAATAACTATAGTATCAGCACTTGTATCATATATAAGTACAAAGTTTTTGAAACTGTTTTGTGCTAAGAATACTGAAGCTATTAATAAAGCAACGAATGCACCTATAACAATATATCTGACACTTATTAATTTCTCCAATATTGCTCCGAAAGGTATTTTCATTTTATCGAATAAAGCATCTTTATCGAAATCAAGAGGATTTTTAAATTTGCCTTTCTTTTTAGGTTTATAAGATTTATATTTATCTTCTTTATCTTGTAATTGGTTAGGCAAAAGCAAAGTAGCTTGAAGCATACTTACAACAAGAGTAAATATAACGATTTTTGGGAAAATATTTAATATTTTACCCATCATACCGCTGATTGTAAGCATAGGGAAAAATGCGGCAACAGTTGTAAGTGTTGAAGCCACAATAGGCATTACAACATCAGAAACGGCAAGTCTTGTAGCTTCAAGTCCTTTATATCCTGCCTGTTTGAAGTTGAATATATTTTCTGATACTACTATCGAGTTGTCTACTATCATACCAAGTACGGTAATAATAGCAGCTAATGACATAGTATTGAATGTTATTCCAGTTACCTGCATGTAAATAAAGCATGAGAACATAGTAATAATCATACCCAAACTTGTAAACATAGCACTTTTAAAGTCTAGGAATATTATTAATGTTATAAATATGATTATAAATCCTTGAATAAGGTTTGAAGTTACAATACTTAAAAGAGATTTAATTGTTCTTGAGTTATCACCCATAACAGATACTTGAATATTATCAGGTATTAAATCAGCATTATCTTTTAAATACTGATTTACTACATCAATAGTTTTAAGAATGTCAGCATTTTCATTTTTTACAATGGAAAGAGAATATCCGGAAGCTCTATTAACTCTCATCAATGTAGTTTTATCTTCAAATCCAGATACAACACGTGCTATATCGCTTACTCTTACTCTTTGTCCATTAAATGTAGAACGTATAATAACATTGCTTGCTTCCATAGGGTCCTGAAACTCACCGTAAGTTACAACCGTTTGTTCTTTTCCGCCTGATTCTATATCACCGCCGGTAGCCCTTACATTTCTTATACTAAGTGCATTTACAACATCACTTAATGCTATATAATTTTTCTGCATTTTTATAGGGTCTATATAAACTTTAATTTCAGGATCAGTTCTTCCTTCTATTCTTACTTCTCCTACACCTTCAAGTCTTACCAGTTCATTTTCAAGCATTTGGCTTACATCAAATAATTCTCTTTCATCACCTTCCATTCCCTCTTTAAAGTGTACAGCTAAAGTATATATTGACATTTTATTAGGGTTTAAGTCATAAGTTGTAACTTCTTCAACATCTGTTGATAAATCAGGTACGTTCTGCATTTGTCTGAATATTTCGTCTTTAACAGGCTGTCTGTCTGGAAGAGTTTCATCTAATGTTACTAATATTATAGCAACGTTTTCAATAATTGTTGTTTCATATTCATCTATACCAGATATACCTTGTAATTGCTCCTCTATAGGAATAACAGCATTCTGCTCTACATCAAGCGGAGTAGCACCGGGATATATTACAGATATTAACATCATATCCAAGTCTGTAGATGGAATTGATTCTTTTCTTAAATTAAAATAGTAGTAGCCTCCTACAAATAATATGGCCATTACTATTATATTAACAAGCATCGTTTTTTTTGCAAAAAATACTATAATTCTTTCCATATATTGCTTAATCTCCTCTATATTGATTGTCTAAATTAATGTATCTAATTAAATTAAATAAAGATTTTGTTATTAAGGAGGCTAATTTTTCATTAATTAACCTCCTCAATAAATATTTTTATCCCTCTAAATCCTTATTGAAAGTTGCTATTTATTCGTAATCCATTGCAAGTAAAGCTCTATAATCAAATATAGTCGTTATAAATTCGTATTGATAATTCAAAAGCTCTGTTTGAGTTACGGCAAGTTCTAGTCTTGAAGTAAGTAAATCATCAACTTCTAAACGTCCTTGATCTAATTTTTGAAGCTGTGTAGCTATTCTTGAATTAATTGCTCTTATCTGCATTTGCTTGCTTGCTATTAAATTTTTATAAGCATTGAATTTTGAAATATATGTTTTTAATTGAGTATTAAAATCTTTTTCTAATTGATCATACTGTGCTATTATTCCATATAATGAGTTTTCAGCCATTTGGTACTGTGCTTTATTTGCTCTGTTTCCTATAGGATAGGAGAATTGTACGCCTGCAAAGAAATCCACATTTGTCATACTATTGAAAGATTTAAAATATCCGTCACTGTTAGGGCTAAGTCCATTAAGACTTACACTGCCCACAAAATCTAAATTAGGGAGAGTACCATTTTTCATGGCATCAAGAGTATATTCAGCTCTTATTTTTGATTGATATGCTATTTGTCCGTTTATACTATCAGCAAAAGGAACAGCTTCCATCTGCATATTGCTTCCTAAATCCAAATAAGCATCCCAAGTTGTATGATCTGGTTTTATATTAGTTACAGGCATAAAGAAACTTACAGTTGCCAAAAGACTGTCTAAATAAACTTGATTCTGTGCATAATAGTCACTGTAAACCATAGTTTGAGTTCTTGCATTCTGATAAGAGTCATTATCTATAAGTCCGTTATTGTATCTGTCTCTCATCTGATTTTCAAATCTTTTTGCAGTTATATACATGTTTCTATAGTATGCAAGAAGTTTTTCATACATAATCCATTGATAATAAATTTTTTGATATGAAACAATAACGCTTGCATCATCTAATTTTCTTTGAAGCTTAGCTATAGCAAGAGCATATTCAGCATCTTTTATAGGATACCTATCTAAAGTACCAAAAAAATTCCTCAAAAGCGGCTGAGTTACTTCTAAAGTTAATGAAGGCTGGTAATTATTAAAATCTACAGACTGACCTCCAGGCATGTTTAATTTACCGCCCAAAAAAGAATTATGGGTTAAATTAACAGACCACTTAGTTCCTGTATAAGGTATTAAAGAACCTAATCCTATTCCAGCCTGTATTCCTGTGGCATTGATGCTTGGGCTAGCTGTAGTGCTTGAATATCCTGTTGATAAACTTCCGTATTTACCTACAGCTCCAAGCTGAGCAGATAAATTTACATCTCCGGAACTTTCAGCACTAAGCAAATTCATTTCCGCATTAGTTTCTGTTACAGCATTAATCTTTAGTTCTGGTATCTGATCTCTTATAGTTTCCATATAAGCGGCATAAGTCAAAACATTTGTTTGCCCATATAAAATATTTATAAACATCATAGACATAATAGAATATAAAATTATTTTAGCAGTTATTTTCATTTACTCTCCTTATCACATCAAATCATACAATAATTAATTCCTAATTCATTTGATAAAAAACATTATTTTTTAAAGCTGTATTTGTGTATGTTTTTACTTCCGAGCAAAAGCAGTAATGTTTTATATAATGTGTCAATTAAATTATCTAAATTTACATCTAATGTTCTTCCTGCTTCTTCATGCTCTATATTTTTTTCATCTCCTTTGTAATAGTATAGCTTTCTGTCTAGGTTATAATATTTATTTAATATTAATTCATTTCCTATTCCTGAAGCTGCCACTATCATCTGCATATAAATATCCTGAGGATCTATTACCGGATTGAAATATTTTTCATCAATTTTCTTATCTATGAATATTAACAGTTCTGAAAACCAATAATTCAATACAAGGTCTTTATTTATATTATCTTTCAATTTCTGCATTCTTTCTTTACTGTTAAAAAACATAGCCTGCAACTCAAACATTATTTTTCCAAATTCCTTGGCTGTTATAAAGAAAAATTTTCTAAAAGCATTAAATAATTCAAATATAGCTTTTTCAGGTTCATCATAAAAATTGTCTATAATATCTCTAGGATTGACTTCAGCTTTATTGCTGTTAATCAATGCTATTACAATTTCATCTATATTTGAATAATATTTGTAAACACCTCCTTGGCTTAAACCTGATTCTTTAACAATATCTTTCATTCTTACACTATATGCAGGCTTTTTAAAAAATACCCTAATAGCCGCATCTAGTATTATCTTCCTTTTGTTCTCAAAATATTCTTGATTTACTTTAGGCATTGTATTATTTTGGTGTTCACCTCGTAATTGAAAAATTAATATGAAAATAAAAACGATACTAGTGTCATTTTTATTTGTGAAATACATATTATTACGATTAGATTTTATTGTCAATATATTTTGTATGGAAAAATTTACAGTTTTTATATTCAAATTGCTAAATTTCGTAAAAAGCTATACTATATAATACATTTAATACATAAAATATTTATAATTAACTATTGTAAATATTTATATTTAGTTTAATATTAAAATATAAAATAACTTCAATATAATTATAAATGGAGTTTAATGTTATGGAAGTGAATGTTAAAGAGTTGGAAAACAACACTGTAATATTGAAATTAGATGGAGATATTGATGTTTATAGCTCATCTGATTTGAAAGATTCTATTTTTTCACAAATAGAGTTTGGGGCGAAGAAAATAATAGTAGATATGGAAGATGTTTATTATATAGACAGCAGCGGAATAGGGGTGTTTATTTCAGCACTTGGTATTTTTAAGAAGGTAAATGGTAAAATATGTTTTGTAAAAGTTACAGAACCTGTAAAAAAGGTATTTGAGCTTACAAAAATAACAAGTTTTTTTCCAATATTTACTAGTGAAACTGAGGCTATTGATAATTTTTAATTTTTATTTTAATTAAAATATAAAAATAGGATAATAATGGTTGATTTTTTATTTAATAGTTATACAATTATTTGAAATTATTTTTATTTTTTAATTGAATCAGAGAAATTTTCTTAAGTTTAAGGGTAGTAATTGTTTATTATGATTATAGAAGTTATTTTTTTAAGGAAAATTTTTGTATTAACCTTTATTGTTGCAGCTATATTTTCATCTGATATAGTATATGGGGCTGAAAGTATTAATGATTATATAATGGAGGAGATAACAGATAATACATCTGATCCGTTTTATACTATTCCTATAAGATTAGGTCATTATATTAATTTCGATTTTAAGATAACAAAGCATATTATATTAATAACTTTAGCAGGCATTTTATCTGTACTTAGTATGAAATATTTAGCCCATAAGCTTAAACGTCCTTTGAACAGACCCACATATTTACAAAGTATATTAGAAGGTTTAATTGACTATATGAATAAGGATGTAATAGGTGCTACATTAGGCGAGGAAGGCAAAAAATATGTACCTTTTTGTCTGACTGTGTTTTTATTTGTATTATTTTCAAATATATTGGGGCTTATACCAGCATCTGTGAAGTTTCCTACAGAAAATGGAGGTCATTCATATATAGCAGGCGGACTTGGGGCAAATATAGGGTTTACAGCTTCAATAGCGGTAATTGTGTTTATAGTTTATATTTTTGCAGGTATAAGAAAAAAAGGTATTATAAGATATTGGACATCTTTAGTGCCTAAAGGTCTTCCTATACCGCTAATACCTATAATATGGGTATTAGAGTTTATTACATTATTTAACAGGGCTTTTGCTCTTGCTATACGTCTTTTTGCAAACATTACAGGCGGACACATAATGATGATAGTAATACCGTACTTGATTATTATGTCCGGAACTTTACTTGTTTCGCCTTTTGCAGTGTTGTTTTTGGCATTTATATATGTACTTGAGATGTTTGTAGCGGTTTTACAAGCTTATATATTCTCATTATTATCAGCAGTTTATATTGGAATTGCTATTAGTGATGAGCATTAAAAAAATAAATAATTTAAATAATTATAATTTTATAATAAAAGGAGAATAAAAAAATGGAACTTTCTATATTAGGAGCAGCAATTGGAGCAGGTCTTGCAGCCATAGGAGTTGGAATAGGAATAGGGATACAAGCTGTTATGCTTATAGCAGCAGCATTAATAGAAGGGGTAGGTTTATTTGCTTTAGTTATTTGTATTCTTGCATTATTTACAAAATAATTAAATAAAAATTTGGAGGTATATGTATGGCACTTTTAAAAATAGATCCCGGTATTATTATTTGGACTTGGATCACATTTTTACTAGTTCTTGCTATATTAGGTGCTTCTGCTTGGAAAATAATTTTGAAGGGTTTGAATGCTCGTGCTGATAAGATACAAGAAGATTTAGAAGAAGCTGAAAAAACTAGAGAGAATGCTAAAAAATCTTTGGCAGCATATAGAGAACAAATTGATAATGCTAAAACTGAGGCAAGTGCTATTATAGAAAACGCCAGAGTTGAAGCGAACAGGATTAGGGACAAAATTATTAATAATGCCAGAGAGGAGGCGGAAGTTAATAAAAATAAAATTATGTCTGAAATAGACAGGTCCAAAGAAGAAGCTATGAGCAGCGTAAAGAAACAGGCTATTGATATTGCTGTTGTTATGGCAAAAACTATTCTTAAAAGAAATATTAATAAAGAGGATAATCAGGCTTTGATTAATGAATTTATTAATAATGTAAACAAAGAAAATGCTGAAAAATGATATTTAAGATTTTAGGAAGTAAATAATCTTATGAAAGAAAGTGATAAATTACAAATATTAAAACCTACTGCTAATGCTATATTTGATATAGCTAGAGAGCTTGGAATGATAAAAGAGATATATAATGAGCTTTCTGAATGTTCAAAATTATTTCAGGATATTGATATTAAAAAATATTTTTTTGATAGATCAATTCCAGAGAAAGATAAAAAAGAATTAATAGATAAAAGATTAAAACCAATACTTTCTAAAGAAACTTATGCTTTTGTATCTATATTAACAGAACATAATAGTATAGATGTACTGCCGGATATTGTTGCTTTATATAAAGAGATAGCAGATGATTATAATAATATAGTTAGAGTTCGTATTATTACAGCAAGCACTATTGATGATAATACAGTAAGAGATATTATTCAAACAGTTAAATGTTTTTCTAATAATGAAATATCATATGAGACTGTAGTTGATGAAAGTATTATAGGCGGAATAATAGTATATATTGGCTCTATAGTTTATGATTATAGTATAAAAAAACAAATAGATTTATTACAGAATAAATTTACCTATGGTAATTAATTAAACATTATAGGAGTTATATAATATGGATTCCATTGCTGAAAGCATTTTAAGTGATCTTAAAAAAGAAGTGCTTAAAGAGATTACAAAAGAAAAGGCAAGTAGATTTATCCGTATTGTAAAAAATGAATCTAGTGCTAAGAATTATGCTAAGGCTATGTTTGATATTGCTTCAGATATGGGTAAAATAGAGGCTATTAAAAGCGATTTGAATATTATTTATTCTTCTTTGCTTGTTGATAGGGATATATATGATTTTTTCAAATCTAGTTTTATAGATGGAAATTTAAGAATGCGTATTTTAAAAAAAATATATGCAGATAACATATTAGAAGAAACATTTAATCTTATTGCCATATTAATAGAAAGAGATATGATTCATCTTTTGTTTGCTATTATAGTAGAATATGAAAACTTATGTAATGAATATTATAATATAATTATGGTTAAAATTACTACGGCATCAAATATGAACAATACAAAAGATATAAATAAACTTAAAGATCATATTACGAATATGATATCAGATAAAGACATACATTTTACATTTGATATAGATGAAAATATAATAGGCGGTGTAGTAATAGAAATAGAAGATATTGTATATGATTATAGTGTGAGAAGGCTGCTTACAGAATTAAAATCTTCTATTTCTGAAATTAATTGATATATTTTTATATTTTGAGGAATTTTTTATGAATATAAAAGCTAGTGAAATTGCAGCGGTTCTTAAAGAAGAGATTAAGAATTATAAAGCTGATTTTACTCCGAATGAAGTTGGAGTTGTTGTAGAGGTTGGAGACGGCATAGCTAGAATTATTGGGCTTCCGCATGTTATGGCTAATGAGATGATACTTTTTGAAAGCGGTGCTGTTGGTCTTGCTTTTAACTTGGAAGAAGAAACTATAGGTGCTATAGTTTTAGGTGATTATTACGGAATTAAAGAAGGAAGTAAAGTAAGCAGGCTTAAAAGGATATTAGAAGTACCTGTTGGTGATGTATTACTTGGAAGAGTTGTTAATCCTTTGGGTGTGCCTATAGACGGACATGGAGAAATAACTACCGATAAAAGGAGAGTTATAGAATTTCCTGCTCCAGGTATTGCTGACAGACAGGCGGTAAAACAGCCGCTTCAAACCGGTATTAAAGCTATTGACTCTATGACTCCTATAGGAAGAGGACAAAGACAGCTTATCATAGGCGACAGAGGTACAGGTAAAACTTCCATTGCACTCGATGCTATAATTAATCAAAAAGGTACAGGTGTTATATGTGTTTATGTAGCAATAGGTCAAAAGGCTTCTACTGTAGCCGGGGTTGTTGATACATTAAGACAGCATGGAGCATTAGAATATACAATAGTAGTTGCGGCAACTGCAGCTGATTCTGCTCCGCTTTTATATATAGCTCCTTATGCCGGATGTGCTATGGCAGAATATTTTATGTATGAGCAGAAAAAAGATACATTAATTATATATGATGACTTAACTAAACAGGCTAATGCTTACAGACAGATATCATTACTTTTAAGAAGACCTCCAGGAAGGGAAGCATTTCCGGGCGATGTATTCTATTTGCATTCAAGACTTCTTGAAAGAGCTGCAAAACTTAATGCTGAATTAGGCGGAGGTTCTTTAACTGCACTTCCTATAATAGAGACTCAGGATAATGAAGTGTCTGCTTATATTCCTACTAACGTTATTTCTATTACTGACGGACAGATATATTTGCTTACTAGTTTATTTATGAGCGGTGTTCGTCCGGCTATTGATGTAGGTATATCTGTTTCCCGTGTTGGAGGTAATGCTCAGACTAAAGCTATGAAAAAGGTTGCCGGTACTTTAAGACTTGACCTTGCTTCTTACAGATCTTTAGAGGCATTCTCTCAGCTTGGTATTGGACTTGATAAAGCTACTTTGGCACAATTAGACAGAGGTGCTAAAATGGTTGAATTGTTAAAGCAAAAGCAGTACAGTCCTATGCCTTTTGAAGAACAGGTTATTGTTATATTTGCCGCTACTAAAGGTTTCTTAGATAATATCGAAGTTGATAGAGTTCATGAATTTGAATGGAGACTCCTTCAATATATGAGGGCTGATAAGCAGAATATACTTGATGATATTAGAGAGAAAAAAGATATAGAGGATATGGACGGACTTTATAAAATTATAGAAGAGTTTAAGGCTAAGTTCTAAAATATATGAGTAAAATTTGTTTTTTAATTGCCGCACATAAAAATCAAAATCAGTTTATGAGATTGATTAATCATCTTAAAAAAGATTTTGATATTTATGTGCATATAGATAAGAAATGTAAATTAGATATTAAAAGTTTTGATAATGTAAAAATTTATAAAAACATTAAAGTTTATCATGGTGGTGTGAGCCAAGTTGTTGCTACCTTATTTTTAATGAGAGAAGCTTATAAAAATCATTATGAAAGATATGTTTTTATAAGCGGTCAGGATGTTCCTTTAAAAAATAATAAAGAAATTATTGAGTTTTTTGAGGCAAATAAAAAAGAATTTACTTCTTTTGAAAATATTAAAAGCAATGATGGTATGTATAAAGAAATGTCATTTAGATTAAATGCTTATAATTTTGGTAAAATATATAGAAAATTACTTAGCAGAAATATGCGTGAAAAAATATCTAATTTTCCGCCTATAAAACGTACTACACCTGACAATATATATTATGGTTCATCTTGGTGGAATTTAACTAACAATGCAATTAAATATATATTAGATTATGTTGAAAAAAATCCTGAATATTTAAGAAGATTTAATTATACTTGGGGAAGTGATGAATTCTTTTTTCAATCTATATTAATGAATAGCGAATTTAAAGATAATTGTGTCAATGATTGTTTAAGATATATTATATGGGGTATTGGTACTCCTATTAATTTACAAATGAAAAATTATGATGATATAAAAAATAATATTAAAGACAATTTATTTGCCCGTAAATTCGATGAAAATGTTGATAACGATATAATAGATAAATTATATAAAGATTTAGAAAATAAAGAAATTTCTAATTAATTTGAGGTTTTGATTATGGCAGAGAAACTTAATGTATTAAAAGCAAGAATTAAAGCTGTATCAAGTACGCATAAAATAACTAAAACTATGGATATGATAGCAAGATCAAGAACTGCTAAGATTTTAACATTAGAACAGGGTATGCGTCCTTTTACCCAAAAGTTAAACAGAATAGTTGAGGATCTTTCGCATTCTGATATGGATCATGTGCATCCCTTGCTTGCTCCAAAAAAGAAAATAAAAAATATAATACTTTTTGTTGTAACTTCTTCAAGGGGATTATGCGGCTCTTATAATACTAAAATATTTGATGAAGCTATGGAGAGAATCAGACATCATCATAGACATGGACGCGAGGTTCAGCTTCATGTTCTTGGAAAGAAAGGGGAAGTTTATTTTGAAAAACAGGGAATACCAATTTTTAGAAGATATCCTCGTATAGATGAGGAATCCACTTTTGATGACTGTGCTACTGTAGTTCAACGTTTCATGCATGAATATGCAGTTGATAATGCTTCTAGGGTAGAGGTTATATATACTAGATATTATACTAGGGTTGTACATATCCCTAAAATTAAAAGTTTGATTCCTATGATTCCTGATGAAGAAGACATTGAAGGCCATAAAATCAAGAAAAAATTAGAATATGTTATTGAGCCTAATGTGGAAGATGTTTTAAAAGAAGTTGTACCTATGGCTATTAAAACATATTTCTATTTTATGCTTACTAGTTCTTTTTTATCAGAGAATGCTGAGAGATCTATGGCTATGAGAAATGCTACTGACAATGCTGAAAGATTATTAACTGATCTTAAAAATAAAGCTAACAGAGCCAGACAGGAACATATTACTAATGAACTTCTTGATATTATAGGCGGTTCTGAGGCTATATAATTTATTTTGTATATAAAAAATTAAATACCATTCATTATTTATTTTATGGATGGTATTTTTTTATTTTAAATTTTTTAATTTCGGTACTATATAAAATTATTTGTTTTTATAGTATAATACCTCAAATTATTAATTACTATATGGTGGTATATGAAAAAATTGTTATTGATTTCTTTTGTTTTAATGATCACTTTTATTGTTTCCTGCGGTAAAAAAGAAGAGGCTAGTATAAGTAATAATTCTATGTATGTAAGTGATTCAAATAATATATATCATAAAACCTATACTAATGTTGTAAAGATTCAGGGTAAATTTGTTAATATGAATTCTGTTTTTTCTTATGGTAACAGAGAAGAAGGAGAGTACAGCGAAGACTATGATATATTTGAGGCTATAAAAAATCATAGTTTAAAGAGAGTAATGGAATTAATAGAAGATGGTGAAGATATTAATCAAAATGATAGAGACTTCACCATGTATAGTGAGTTTATTGACTCTCATTATATTATAGAAAGTGCTACTCCTTTGATATTTGCAATATTTTATAGGGATTTGGGTATAATGAAATATTTACTTGATAATGGAGCCGATCCTTATATTAAAAATGAAAATGGACGGAATTCATTTTTATGGGCTTGCGGTGTTGGAAGTGTTGATGTAATAAAAATGCTTGTAGAGTTTGATTCTGATTTAGTTGATTCTCAAGATAGATTTGATGCAAATGGACTTCATATTGCTGCTAGAAATGATAATGTAGAAGTATTTGAATATTTGGTTAATGATTTGTCTATTGATGTAAATAGTACTAACGAGTATGGCGAGAAAGTTTTAGATTATGCTGAAAAAGATGAGACAATAGAAAAGCTAAAAGAACTTGGTGCCAAATAATATAAATTGTGTAATACATTAATATATACTGAAAATTTTTAAGTTTGTCGACTGATGCTCTTTATATAGAATTATCAACTTTTTTGACGCACAAAAAAGTTTTTATCCTTCGGATACGCTACGCAAAAAACGCAAATGCTAGAACTTTATATTAAAAACATTCCTATTAAATATAGGGTATGGCCTATAAAAATGCAGTCTTTTTGGTTCTTTGTGCCAACAAAAGAACTGGGGTACGGGGCAAAGCCCTGCAGATATTTAAAATTTAAAAAAATAATTTTTGACAAAGTATATTTGTTTAGGTATATTTTAAAGATGAATAAACTATAAAATAGATATAGCCTTAAAGCAAGATTTTTTAATTATTTAATAAAGCAATCTTTATTAAGAATACTATAAAATTATTTATTTTATAGTATAATATCCAAAATTATTAATTACTATACGGTGGTGTTTATGAAAAGCATAAAATTGTCAAAAAGTGTATTATTGATTTCTTTATTATCAATTATTTTAATTGTGTCATGCGGTAAAAAAGAAGGAACTAGTATAAGTATAAGTAATAATTCTGTGTATGTAAGTGATCCAAATAATATATATCATAAAACCTACACTAATGTTGTAAAGATTCAAGGTAAATTTGTTAATATGAACTCTGCTTTTTCTTACAGCAATAGAAAAGAAGGAGAATACAGCGAAGAGTATGATATATTTGAGGCTATACAAAATCATAGCTTAAAGAGAGTGCAGGAATTAATAGAAGAAGGCGAAGATATAGATCAAACTTATTTCGGAGATGGTTTATATAGCGATTTTTTAGAGAGAAGTTATTCTGCAGATGGAGCTACTCCTTTAATATTGGCTATATTTTATAGAGATTTGGGTATAATGAAATATTTACTTAACAATGGTGCCGATCCTTATAGTAAAGATGAGGATGGATGGAATTCATTTTTATGGGCTTGTAGTAGTGGGAATGTTGATGTAATAAAAATGCTTGTAGAGTTTGATTCTGATTTAGTTAATTCTCAAAATATGTATGATGCAAACGGACTTCATATGGCTGCTTTGTATGATAATGTAGAGGTATTTGAGTATTTAGTAAATGATTTGGGTATAGATATAAACAGTACAGACGAGGACGGAGACGGAGTTTTTTATTATGCCAATAAAGATGCAGCATTAGAGAAGTTAAGAGAGCTAGGAGCTGAAGAGTAATTTTATAAAAATGATGCATTTAGCAGATAGAGTCATTTTCTAGACTTAATTAGCGAACAATTTTTATTAAAAATAAGATAAAAATTGTGAGTATTTCATAAATATATTCAAGATGAATGTATTAAAAAATTGAGTGTCTAGCAATCAATATTGCTAGAGCCTTAAAGCGGGATTTGTTAATTATTAATAAATCAATTTTTATTAGCAACAACAAATAATAAATTGTGAGCGTCTAGCAAATTCATTTTCTAGACCCAATTAGCGAACAATTTTTATTAGCAACAATAGAAAATAATTCGTTTTTATTGTATAATACTTCACAAATTATTAATTACTATACGGTGGTGTTTATGAAAAGTATAAAAATCTCAAAAAGCATATTATTGGTTTCTTTATTATCAATTATTTTAATTGTGTCATGCGGTAAAAAAGAAGGGACTAGTGTAAGTATAAGTAATAATTCTGTGTATGTAAGTGATCCAAATAATATATATCATAAAACTTATACTAATGTTGTAAAGGTTCAGGGTAAATATGTTAGTATGAATGCTGCTTTTTCTTACGGCAATAGAAAAGAAGGAGAATACAGCGAGGAGTATGATATATTTGAGGCTATACAAAATCATAGCTTAAAGAGAGTACAGGAATTAATAGAAGAAGGCGAAGATATAGATCAAACTTATTTCGGAGATAGTTTATATAGTGAATTTATGGATGATAGTTATGCAATAGATGGGGGCACTCCTTTAATATTTGCTGTATTTTATAGAGACTTGGGTATAATGAAATATTTGCTTGATAGCGGAGCTGATCCTTATGTTAAAGATGATGATAGTTGGAATGCATTTTTATGGGCTTGCGGTACTGGAAATGTTGATGTAATAAAAATGCTTGTACAGGCGGAGCCTGATTTAGTTAATTCTCAAAATATGTATGATGCAAACGGACTTCATATGGCGGCTTTGAATGATAATGTAGAGGTGTTTGAGTATTTGGTTAAAGATTTGGGTATTGATATAAACAGTACAGATGAGGACGGAGACGGAGTTTTATATTATGCCAATGAAGATGCAGCATTAGAGAAGTTAAGAGAGCTAGGAGCTGAAGAGTAATTTTATAACAATTGTGAGCGTTTTATAAATATAGTCAGATAAATTATAAAATAATATAGCGTATATCAATGTACGAAGTGAATTGTTATAGCTTTATTAGCAACAATATAAAATATTTGTTTTATAATTTTTAATTATTATGATTAGGTATATATGAAAAAATTGCTATTAATTTATTTTGTTTTAATGTTTACTTTACTAATTTCTTGCGGTAAAAAAGAAGAGAATATTATAAGTAATGCTAATAATATAGATAATAAGATCGATACTAATGTAGTAAAAGTTCAGGGTATGAACTCAGATTTTTCTTATGGCAACAGAGAAGAAGGAGAATACAGCAAAGATTATGATATATTTGAAGCTATAGAAAATCATAGTTTAAAAAGAGTGATTGAATTAATAGAAGAAGGTGAAGATATTAATCAAACTTACAGCGGCGGAAAAAAATATAGTGAGCTTCTTAATAATGATTATTATCTTGATGGAGCTACACCTTTAATGTTTGCTGTGTTTTATAGAGATTTAGGTATAATGAAATATTTGTTTGATAAAGGTGCCGATCCTAATATTATTCAGGATGAATATGGACGAAATGTATTTTTACTTGCTTGCAGTTTTGGAAATGTTGATGTAATAAAAATGATTGTAGATTTTGACTCTGATTTAGTTGATTCTATATCCGGTCGTGATGAGAATGGACTTGAAATGGCTTATTTGTATGGAAATATAGAAGTATTTGAATATTTAGTTAATACATTAGGTTTAACTACTGATATTTTGGATCATGTTGATGAAGAAGATCCATACGAAAATACTGAG
>CASGDY010000105.1 GCA_949300355.1 uncultured Brachyspira sp. | reverse complement strand
AGAAGCTGATGTTAATATAAGCGAAGATGATGCAAAAACTCAGGCATTAGCAAGCGAAAAAGTTAAAGCATTCACAGACGGCAAAAACATTGTTAAAGTAGTTTATGTTAAAGGTAAACTTGTAAACATAGTAGTAAAATAAAAATATAATTCCTAAAAATAATATTAAAGAGTATGGACTTAAAAAATCCGTACTCTTTTTTATTTGGCTTTAATTACATCCCCACCCTTTATATTTTATTGTTTTATTTTCACATTTTAATTTTTATTATTTTCATAGTCTAATTACAAATTAAGGCACCCACCCAAGTGTTTATTAAATTTAAAAATATTTTCTACGCACGGTAAGCAGAATTTTATATATAATTAAAATTATAATTCATAACTAGCTTATATTTATAATTTCGTTTAACGTGCGTTGTGAATACTTAAAATTTAAATAAAGCTTGGGCGGGCTTCATTAATAACAGTAAAAGTTTATAAATAATAAAATAACAATAAGGGGGGGAATTAGAATAAAATTTGTAATTTAATTAAATTTTATTCCAAACCGTATTTATCTTCAAGTTTTTTTATATTTTCTATGACTATATTATTAGTAGTATCTAATTCCAAGGCTTTTTTATAATCTTTTAATGCTTCTTTATATAATCCCAAACTATATTTAGCATTTGCTCTATTACAGTAGGCTTCAAAATAATTATTATCAAGTTCTATTGCTCTGTCATAATCTTTTATAGCATCTTCAAAAAGTCCCATATCATATTTAATTATTCCTCTATTATTATATGATTTAATATGATACGGATCTATTTTTAAATCTTTATTATTTTTTAAGGTTTCTTCATAGAAGTTTATAGCTTTATCATAATCTTTTAAACGAGATTTTTCTAGTTTGGATTTGTTTATATGCTTTTTAAAAATTGACATTGCTAGATCCTATACAATAAATATATATAATTATAACATAAATAATTTTTTATATTTTAAAATTTTATTTATAACCCCGCCCTTTATTCTTTATTGTTTAATTTAGGATTTTTGATTTTTATTATATTTATAACTTGATCAGAAATTACAGCTCCACCCAAGTTTTTAGTAGATTTATGATTTTATTAAACGCACGGTGAGCTGAATTTTATATCTAATAGAAATTAGTATTTATAATCTGTTAATATTTTTAACTTTACTCTGCGTGCGGTGAAGATATTATAACTTTAAATAAATTTCGGATGGGCATTATAATGCCAGTAAAAGCTAATAAAGAAAAATAGCATAAAATAACCAATGATAGTTATAAATGAAAATGGGAGGGAATTATAATAATTCCTTTACATTATCAATATTATAATTATAAGATTTAAAACCTTCTTCTTCAGTATTTGCTATATTTATAATGTTTATTGAATCTTTTATATCATTAAACTCTTCACTATCGCTTACTGTTTCATGTAAAAGTTTTAATGTTTCATAATTATTGATTGTGAAAAACATTTGCATATCATTGTTTCTGCTTAAATTTAAAAT
This sequence comes from uncultured Brachyspira sp., assembly GCA_949300355.1. Lineage (GTDB taxonomy): Bacteria > Spirochaetota > Brachyspiria > Brachyspirales > Brachyspiraceae > Brachyspira. Next base: position 8,513 of record CASGDY010000105.1, on the reverse strand, counting down.
GCTTTTAAATAAATATTTAGCTGTTTCATTGTCTAAAGAGCTGGCTATATCATCTGCTAAAATCACATTATTTTTATTTGCAGATATAGGAAGTATTATAGATAAATATTTTTTTAATCCTTCACCCATTAAATTCAATATTACTAATTTATTCATTCCTTCAATATTAATATAAATATCATTGTTAAGTACATTTATTGCTTTTATATTTTTATTGAAAAATGAAAGCATTTCTATTATAGGCTCTTCATTTTTATTTTTTAAAATTTCTATTAAATATGCTGTTAATGTATTATATTCTATATTACTTGTTATATATGTTTCTTCTCTATTTCCTATATTATCAGCTTTTTTATTCATCATATATATAGTATTATTGATGTTTGGAATATTTAATTTTTTTTCTTCTATAGAATCATCATTGTTGATTATAGTATTATAGTTTAATTCTATATTATCATCTTTAGGTATTTTATTATCTTTTAATACTGGGCTAATATTTATATTGTAGCTTGTATTATCATATTTATTATAATTAAAATTTATATTGTTGTTATAATCAAAATTATAAAATAATGTTTTTATTTCAGTTTTATTTTCTTTAAATCGGCTAATAGTTTTTATATTCTCTATTACATTAATACGGGATTCTGATAAAATAAGCATTAATGCTTCAAGTATAGTAGTTTTTCCTGAATTATTTTTTCCTACTAAGAAATTTATTTTTTTTATATCATCTATTTTAATTTTGTTAAAACATTTAAAATTTTCTATATATAAGTCTTTAATCATAATAAAATCCATTGAATTTAAATTAATCTAAAATTAAATATCGGAGTTTTGAGGAAAAAATAGAGTTTATTAATTTTTACATTTATAAATTATATGCTATAATAAATAATAATATTTTGAGGGGATTGAAAATGTATATACTGCCAGCGATAGATTTGAAAAACGGAGAGGTTGTACGGCTTGTAGAAGGCGACTATGATAATAAAACAACTTACTTTAAAGATCCTTTGGAAGTTTTGGATTTTTTTATTGAAAGCGGAAGCAGTTATTTGCATGTTGTTGATTTAGATGGGGCAAGCGACGGAAAAACTATCAATTTTAAAACAATAGAAAAAATAATAAAGAAATGCAATTTATTTGTAGAAGTAGGCGGCGGTATAAGAAATGAAGAAACTATAAAGAGATACTTGGATATAGGTGTAAAAAGAACAATACTAGGAACTGCTGCTGTTGAAAATATTGATTTTACTAATAATATGGTTAATAAGTATAAAGATCATATAGCAGTTTCTATAGATTCAAGAGATAGAATGATAGCTGTTAAGGGTTGGAAAGAGATAAAAAAAGAAGATTCTGTTGAATTTTGTATTAAATTGGATAGCATGGGAATAGATACTATTATATATACAGATATTTCAAAAGACGGTAAACTTTCCGGAACTAATTTGGATATTTATAAAGAGTTAAGAGAAAAAATTTCCTGTAATATCATAGCTTCAGGCGGGGTTACATTTGAAGAAGAAATTATAAAACTAAGAGATATGAAAATTAATGGGGCTATAGTTGGAAAAGCTATATATGAAGGCAGAATGGATTTGAAAAGAATAATAGAAATAGCAAAGCAGTAATTTCAAGTTGTGATAATACTGTTATATATAATTTCTAAATTTTTTGGGGGATTATAAAAGTTGTAATCATCTAGCTATATATGTGATTAGAAAACAATTTTTATTAGCAATAATATGAAAGAGATAAATAATATATTAGAAGAATGCAGAAAAATAGTAAATAAAAACTTCAGTAAAGAAGAAATAGAAAAAATAGAAAGTAATGATAATTTTATAAAAGCTATGATGAATGAAGAAAATAATAATAGCTTTGATATTTTTTATAATATGCTTGAAGAGCCTTATTCTAAAGACTTATTTGAAAAAATAGTTAGATATAGATATTTATTATCGTTTTATAGAGATGCATATACAAATTCAAAAGAAAAAATAAAGTTAAGTATGAAGTATGGCTCTATCAATATATTTTCTTGGGGACTAAAGCGATTTTTATTTGCTTTGCAGAAATATAGATATCCTAGCGAAATAGAAAATTTTTTACTTTTTTATATATTCGGGCTTGAACAGTATAATGTAAAAGATATATTTGAAGTTAGCGGAGATAGTGTTGTATTTGATATAGGTGCTTGGAAAGGGGATACAGCTTATTTCTTTTCTAAAAAATGTAATGATAATGCAAAGATTTATGCTTTTGAACCGGATGCAAATGCTTTTGAAACATTAAAAGTTATGAAAGAAAAATATAAATTGAATAATATTTTATTAGAGAATGTTCTTTTTTCTAATAAAAATGAAACTATTGATTTTGTATCTATGACTCCTAATACTCCTGCGGTAAAAATGAATGCTGTTACTGTAGATGAATTTGTTGAGAGTAATAATATAGAAAAAATAGATTATTTGAAAATGGATGTAGAAGGAGCTGAGAAGCATATATTAGAAGGGGCTGTAAATACAATAAAAAAATTTCGTCCTTCTCTTGCCATTGCTGTATATCATGGCGGCGAGCTTTTTATGGAGGATTTTTATAAAGTTCCTGTATTTATAAAAAAAATAACAGAAAATTACGAATATTATATAAGAACATTTTCTCCTTGGGGAGGAGAGACAATACTTTTTTGTATACCTAAAAAATAAAATTATGTTATAATTATTGTAGGCTAGTATATAATATTGACTTTTTATGACTAAACTTATAAAATGAAACTTTAGGAGATTAAATTTATGGCAAGAAAAGATATAGTAAACAGTGTTATAGGAGATGGTTCATCTTTTAAAGGAACTTTTATTGTAAAAGGTTCTTTTCAAATAGATGGAAAATTTGAAGGTGAATTAAAAATAGACGGACATTTAATTATAGGACCTAATGGTAAGGTAAAAACAAGCACTATTCTAACAGAAAGTATCACTATAGCAGGTACTTTGATTGGTAATATCGCTGCTGAAAAAGAAGTTATATTGATAGAAACAGGAAGAGTTTTAGGAAATATAGAAGCTCCTAAAATAGATGTAGGAGAGGGTGCTGTTATACAGGGAGAAATGACTATTACAGGCGGACAGAAAAAAGATATCACAAAAGTAGTACATGAATCTTTTACAGGCATAAAAATTGAAGATGAGGTATCAGAAAATAACAATACTTCTGATAATAATTCATCATCGGATAATAATAATACTTATAACTCTTATAACACAGATAATAATTCAAATAATAGTATTTTTAATTAAGGTGTATTCATAAATGGCTATAAAAATAAAAACACAAGCTGAAATTAATTTAATGCGTGAAAGCGGACATATATTGGCTAATGTATTTAAAGAAGTTGAAAAGATAATTCAGCCGGGAATCTCTACTAAAGAAATAGATAAATTTGTTTATGATTATATAAGAAAACACAATGCCAAACCTTCATTTAAAGGATATGGCAACCCTCCTTTTCCGGGTTCTATATGTTCTTCTATAAATAATGAAGTAATACATGGAATACCAAGCAAAAAGAAAATTTTAAAAGACGGCGATATTATAGGACTTGATATAGGCGTATATTATAAAGGATACCATTCAGACAGAGCATTTACTTTCAAAGTAGGAAATGTATCAGAAGAGGCTTCAAGATTAATTGAAGTTACTATGCAGTCATTTTTTAATGGAGTAAAAAAGATAAAAGACGGAGTTCATTTGGGTGATGTTTCTCATGCTATTCAGAAAACGGCTGAAGATGCAGGCTATTCTCTTGTAAGAGAATTTCAAGGTCATGGAGTAGGTGCTAATTTGCATGAAGAGCCTGCTGTACCAAATAGAGGAAAAGAAGGAGCAGGACCTATACTTAAAACTAATATGGTTATAGCAATAGAACCTATGGTGAATATGGGACATCATGCTATTTTGATAGAAGATGATGATTGGACGATTATAACTAGAGACGGTTCTCTATCGGCACATTATGAGCATACAGTGGCTGTCAAAGAAGATGGGGTTGAAATACTCACCGCTTTAGAAGATGATGAGATAGTAAAAAAATATCTTGCTTAATAAATTAAAAACTCTATTTAATTTTATTAAATAGAGTTTTTTTTTGTTTTATTTAAAAATAAAAAATTAAGGATATAAATTATGGCTGTTTTTGAAGTTAAAGAAGACTTTATTTTAAATGGAAAACCTATAAAACTTTTATCAGGGGCTATTCATTATTTTAGATTTGTTCAAGAGTATTGGGAGGATTGTCTTTATAATTTGAAGGCAGCCGGATTTAATACTGTTGAAACATATATACCTTGGAATATTCATGAGATAGATGAAGGAGTTTTTGATTTTTCAGGCAATAAAGATATAGCCTCTTTTATTAAACTTGCTCAGAAAATGGATTTATTAGTTATATTAAGACCTACTCCTTATATATGTGCTGAATGGGAATTCGGAGGACTTCCTGCCTGGCTTTTAAGATATGATAATATGAAAGTTCGTACCAATACAGAATTATTTTTAAGCAAAGTTGATGCTTATTATAAAGAATTATTTAAACAAATTGCAGATTTACAAATTACTAAAAACGGTCCTGTAATTATGATGCAAATTGAAAATGAGTACGGTTCATTTGGTAATGATAAAGAATATCTTAAAGCTTTAAAAAATCTTATGATTAAGCATGGTGCTGAAGTGCCTTTATTTACTTCAGACGGAGCTTGGGATGCTGTTTTAGAAGCAGGAACATTGGCAGATGATGGAATATTGGCTACTGTGAATTTTGGCTCTCAGGCTAAAGAAAGTTTTGATGCCACAGAAAAATTCTTTGAAAGAAAAGGTATAAAAAATCCATTAATGTGTATGGAATTTTGGGACGGCTGGTTTAATCTATGGAAAGAGCCTATAATTAAAAGAGATGCTGACGATTTCATTATGGAAGTAAAAGAAATTGTAAAAAGAGGCAGTATAAATTTATATATGTTTATAGGAGGAACTAATTTCGGTTTTTATAATGGTACTTCTGTAACAGGTTATACTGATTTTCCTCAAATTACCTCTTATGATTATGATGCAGTTCTTACTGAATGGGGAGAGCCTACAGAGAAATTTTATAAACTCCAGAAACTTATAAATGAATTATTCCCTGAAATAAAAACTTTTGAGCCTAGAGATCATAAAAGAGCAGATTTTGGAGAAGCAAAACTAAAAGATAAAACTTCATTATTTTCAGTAATAGATAAAATATCAAAATGTCAGAAAAGCGATGCTCCTATAACTATGGAAAAAGCAGGCAGCGGATATGGCTATATGCTTTATAGAACTACAGTAAAAGGTTTTGATAATAATATGAATGTAAGGGCGGTAGGAGCTTCAGATAGGGTTCATTTTTATTTGAATGGCGAATATAAAGGCGTAAAATATCAAGATGAACTTATAGAGCCTATTGAAATGCATTTTAATAATGGTGATAATGTATTAGAATTATTGGTTGAAAATGTAGGACGTGTTAATTATGGTTATAAACTTCAGGAATGCAGTCAAGTTAAGGGTATTCGTATAGGAGTTATGGCCGATATACATTTTGAAACAGGCTTTGAGCAGTATGCATTACCACTTGATAATATAAAAGATGTGGATTTCAGCTCAAAATGGATTGAAAATACTCCTTCATTCTACCGTTATGAATTTGATGTTAAAGAGCCGGCAGATACTTTCCTCGATTGTTCTAAACTTGGAAAAGGTGCAGCATTTATAAACGGCTTTAATTTAGGAAGATATTGGAGTGAAGGTCCTGTATGCTACTTATATATACCTGCTCCTCTTTTGAAAACAGGAAAAAATGAAATCATTATATTTGAAACAGAGAATGTATTTATAGACAGTATAGCACTTAAAGATAAGCCAATATATGAGGAAATAAAAAAATAGTATAATGTAAAAATTTATTATACCGATACTTTAGACAATAAAACTTTATTTTTGATTTAGATTATGAAACGTATATTTTTTATATTTAGTGTATTAATACTTACTTGTTTATCAATATATGCTCAGGGGCAATCTCTTAATACTCCTAATAGAACAGCAGATACTGTTAGAACTATGGAGATGGATACAAATACCTATGAATCATTATTCAGCGGTAAATTAGAGCCTGCCTGGGTTTATATAGGAGAGGCAAAAAGAGCGATACATAACGGAGATATTCCTTATGCTTTATATATAATGAATAAAACTTTGATGTATTATCCTGATAATGCAGATGCCCATTATTTTTTAGGTTTAATATATGAAAAAGAAGCCGGAAACCCAGCAGAACAGGGTGGAGCTGCTTCTTATCGTTTAGCTATAGAAGAATATAAAAAAGCTATAAATTTGTCTACTAATCTTACAATACCTGCATATAAATTGGATGCATATTTCAGTCTTTTATATATCTATGAAAAATTGATAGATGAAGATAATTATGCTGCTATAGAAAAAGAAATCATTACTATGGCTGAAAATACATATAAAAATTATGAAAAGGGAAGAATATATTTCAAATTGGCAGAACATTATGGAAGTAAGAATAGAGGTACTTCTGCTATAGATTATTACAGACAGGCGTATATTAACGGATACAGACAGAAACTATCTCTTTTTAGAATGTCTTTAATATATAGAAGAATGCGTAATTATGTACAGGAAAAAGAAACTTTAATGCTTGCTGTTAAATATGATTTTGATAATGTTGAGCCTAGCAACTTTGATGTTCAGAAGGCTATAGTTCAAAGATTAGAGGCGTTGAAGAACGTACGAATACCTAAGAAACTAAATTAATTTTTTGATTAATTAATATAATAAAATTAAAAAAGCAATGATGTGTTTTACGTCATTGCTTTTATTTTTTATAATTTTGATTTTTATTTCTATTTCTATTGAGAAAAAGTGCTTATTATATTAAAATATCGTACTCAATAGTAAATAAATATTAAGAGATGTAAAATGAAAACAAAATTAATTCTAGTGTTATTAATATTATTAAGTTCTTTAAATTTATATTCACAGGAAGAACAATTAAATAATGATTTAAATTATTTGGGCGATGATTATACTTTTACTAATCCTTTTCGTATGTATGAAGTTGATAAATATTATATGGGGTGGCAAGATCCTAGAGCTTTTATAGGGCGTATATTATTTGCTAAAAATTTCGATGTAGATAAGAATTTATCACTTATTGCTCCTGATGTAAATTGGGATTTTAAATCTGTATCAGTTTATGTTGAAGGGCGTTTAGCTAGCGAAATAATGTTTTATAGAAATAAATATTTTTCTGTAGGTATGGGCGGAGCTATGGAAATATCTATACTTGGAAGAAGCAGCGGATTATTCGATGTTTATGATTTTTCAGGTCAGTTTATGGTATTTGCTGATTTATGGCTTCAGAATCTTGTAGGAATTAACATGAAAATAAGATTCATACCTATGTATCATCAATCCACTCATTTAGTAGACGGATTTAAAGGAGATACCCAAATAAAAAGCGGAAGCAGTTATGAATTTGGTTCTATAGCTGTTTATTACTACATTAAAAATTTCAGTGTTTATTTGGGTTCAGAAATTTCTTATAATGCTGTAGGAAATAGTCCTCAACTATTCAGAATACATACAGGATTAGATTATAGATTTCCTTTATATAAAGATCAAATCAGCTTAATAACAGGAATAAATATTGCTGCTGTTTTGGATAAGAAAGATAGACTTGGACTTATAAAAGAGCCTTGGCATGCTGCTGTTAATTTTGGTATTGGCATAGAGTTTTATAGATATGCTGTGTCTTTAAAAGTGGGGTATGGAAAGCCTAGAGGAGCATCTAGTTATTTCGGTTATGAAACTAAAGTTGGACTTGAAATCAGCTTATTATTTTAATATTTGAGGCTGTCTTAGATAACTAAAAAAAATCTTTTTGCTAAATTATATATAATGTCCAATTGTTTTTCAGCTTTTAGATTATTAAATTTGAATTGACGTTCTTTAATAAATAGAAATATTTTTTTACTTGATTCCAAAAATTATATATACTAAAAATTTTAGAGTTTGTCAATTAAATTTAGGTTATTCGTGGGGACTAGCCCACCGCTCTGTGTGCCTGCGGCAGCAGCTTTGGCGAAGCCCGCAGAGCGTGTGCATCAAAAAATTTGATAATTCTATATAAAGTGTATAAGTTGACAAACTTAAAAATTTTTACTGTACTCAATAATATTCCTTATTTTTTGAACAAATTTTTCACTATGATTAATTTTCAAGTGTTTAAATTTATAGACATCTAAAACATATAACTATGAATGACAACCTTAAATTTTAAGAAAATTAATTTTTTGACAAAGTAATCCAATTTTAATTAATATATATTCTAATATTATTATTTCATTTTGATATAAAATATATTAATTATTTTTATATAATTAATATTTGATTTCTAC
>CASGDY010000104.1 GCA_949300355.1 uncultured Brachyspira sp. | reverse complement strand
GCTCATTGATAATGGTGCAAATGTAAATTATAAAACTTATGATAACAAAACTGCATTGATAGAAGCAGCTTCTTATAATAATATCAATGCTGTGAAAGTTCTTATTAAAAATAATGCTGATGTTAATGTTCAAAGTAAGTATGGTATGACAGCATTGATCTTGGCTTGTTATAGCGGAAATTTAGAAATTACAAAAATGCTTTTAGATGCTGGTGCCGATAAACATATAAAAGATGGTAAGTATGATGCATTGTATTATGCCAGAGAATACGGAAAAAATGAAGAAATAATAAAACTTCTTACAAAATAATAATACTGATATTATTTTAATCTTTATATGAAAAATTACTCCAATCTATTAAATCATAATTTTTATATACTCTTTTTATTTCATCTCTTGCTTCCATTAAAGCAAAGCCTAATAAATTCTCTCCTTTCCAGCAAAAAGGATTTTCTATATTCTCATCATCATATTTCATTTTTATTCCCCATACTTTATCATAGGGACTTGCCTCAACTAATACTTTGTTTTTTGTACTTAATAAAAAATTTCTTAAATCAGTGTTTTGTGAAAATTTATAATAATTACCTGTAAATACTATTTTGTATTTTATTTTATCCCACAATTCATCATTAAAATTTTTAACTTTTCTTCCAAGTTCTTTTATAGTTTTAGGCTGATTAGTATTCAAAATTTCATTAGCAATATCTTTATCATCAAATAATAATGCCTTATTGTACATCATATATTTTTCCATACAATTAAATACCAAATCATTATCTCTAAAATCTTTAATATACCATTGACTCAATGATGATTTAGTAATTTCTTTTTTATCATTAGTATGCCCATAGAAAAATAAGAAGTCAATTTTCTTTCCGGAATTAAAATCTCTTTTAAGTTTTTCTAAAGAATATTTCTGTATTTTATTATTTGAAAATATATTTTTATTTATTAAATTATTGTCATAAAAACCTTTAAATATTATAGGCTCTTCAAAAAGTTTTTTATACTCTTCTTTGTCATCATTTGAAAGTTTATTAAAATAATTACTAAACACTTTATTATAAGAACTATTGTTTACAAACCATATAGGAGGCATTATATTTTGCATAAAAAATCCTTACAAGTTTATGCGTTATTTATGAGAAATAATTAAAATATTTATAAATATTAATTAAGTGCTAAATTATTATTGGATATAATACTATTGTTAGTTATATTGTCAGCAAACATAGTTTTTACGCTCTCATTTGTAAGAGGCGAATAAAAATCATGTATAAGCTCATAGCCTTTTTTTATGGCATTAGTATCATAAGTACTGTATACATAATTGCTTGCTAGAGTAGGCATATTAATATCAGGATTTTCTTTTATAGGCTTCATTACCACTTCAAAACCGTTCTGCTTAAAGAAAGCATAATAAGTTGGAACATAAGAAAAATTAATCTCTTTATTTTCATTGATTTCTAATGATACAACTGTACCTATATCAAGATGCGGATATCTTCCTTTATGATTAGCAATGAAATTTCCTAATGAGTATATAATAATTCCGCTATGATTAGTTCCTTCATAAATTTCTACAGGTCTTGGTACATGAGGATGATGTCCTACTATTATGTCAACTCCATTTTCTATCAAAGCTCTTGCAGTTTCTTTTGTTTTTTCTTCAGGAGCAGTTGTGTATTCCAATCCGAAATGAAGAGATATTATTTTTATTTCGTTGTTTGTTGCAAGTGCCAAATCAGATTTTACTTTTTCCACTAAATCTTCCTGTTTAGGGAAGAAATTCATAAAATAGAAATAATCATTTTTATTTGTTTTATGACTTAACCCATTATCAAGCATAGTATATGCAGATATAAAAAGAGGCACATTATTAATATTTGTTATGATAGGTGATATGCTAGGAGAATTAGTTGAACCTCCTAAAGTTAATTTATTATTTCTGTGAAGTTCAGCTACAGTTTCAGCTTCTGCCTGAGCTCCCTGATCATAGGCATGATTATTAGCTATTGAAAAAGTATTGAAGTAATTAAAGAAGTACTGCAAATAATCTAATGAGCCATTAAATTCAGGATAAGGCATTGGCGGTTTATTTGTATTAACAACGAATTCCAAATTTGCAAATACAATATCCCCTTGAAAATAATCTTTCAAATCTATTAAAACATCATTGCTTTGAAATGCATCTACAATAGTAGGATGCGTCATTATATCCCCTGTAAATACTAATTTAATACTTTGAGGAGGCTCAGGCTTTTTTTCTTTTTCCTGATTATTATCAGAGCATGAATATAATAGCGATATTAAAGATAAGGCAAAGATTATTTTTTTTATCATAGTCATTTCCTAATTAGTAATTATTTTTTATATTATCTTATTCATTTAAAATTTCTAAATCATTTTTTTCTAAGTCAGATGTGTCTTGCAGCATATCTGAATTATCACTTTCATTTGTTCTTGAATATTTTAAAGACGTGAATTCCATTTCAACTATTCTTCTGTCTTCAACTTTCATTATTCTTCCTCTATAGCCTTTAAGTATAAAACGTTCATTTGTTTCAGGTATATGATCAAGCATATCAATTACATATCCTGCTATAGTTTGATATTCTTCATGTTCTAATTCTAATTTTAAAGTTTTATTAACATCTTCTATAGGAGCATTTCCATTTATTATGATTCTTTTTCCTTTGAATCTTATTACATCAGCTTCTTTTTTATCGCTTTCATCTTCTATATCGCCCATTATCTCTTCTATTATGTCTTCCATAGTAACAAGTCCGGCAGTTCCGCCATATTCATCAATAGTTATTACCATCTGAAGTTTTTTCTTCTGCATATCATTAAATAAACTGCTTATAGTCTTAGTTTCAGGTACAAAATATGGGAGCATTATATAATCAATGGCTTTCTTTTTGATTTTATTCATTTTTCCGCCGCCTTTAACATACTCTTTAAACAAAGCTCTAGTATGAAAAATTCCTATTATATGATCAACAGTTTCTTCATAAACAGGAAATCTTGAAAGTCCCGATTCTACAGTAAGTTTTATAATTTCATTTACATCTGTTTCAGCTTCTATACATACCATATCAACACGAGGAGTCATTATTTCTTCTACAGTTTTATTTCTGAAATCTATTACGCCTGTTAGCATCTCATGAGTATATTCTTTAATTATTCCTTCTTTATGCCCTAGATGTATTATTGTTGTTATATCATCCATACTTGATAATGCACTTCTTTTTTCAGCATCTCTTAATCTTTTAGGTACAAAATAATTCATTATGAAAGTAGTTACTTTGTCCATTAAAAAAGTTATAGGCTTAAATATAAAATGACAGAACTTCATAAAGTATAGAAGATAAGGCATCATCTTTTCAGCATTAACTCTCATAAGTACTTTAGGAAGTATTTCTCCAAATATGATAATAAGTATTGTTATCGTAGCAGTTGATATTGTAACCATCACATTTGTTGATATATTCGGCAGAATGTCAGCAAGCCTCACAGCAAATACCGTTATAATGGAACTCGCTGATATATTAACTATGTTATTACCAACTAATAGTATAGGTATCATAGAACTCGATTTTTCCCAATACTTTTTATCTTCTTCTTTTATTTTTTTCTCTCTTACTAAACGCATTAAAGTAACATCGTCAATAGAAGTATATGCAGTTTCGCTTCCTGAGAACAATGCCGAGAGCATAATAAGAATAATGATTATAAATATCTCAAATAAATAAACTAGTAGTATTTCCATAAATAATAAGCCTTATATTTTTATTTAAATTCTTTTTCTCAATTCTTGCATAAAATTAGTTCCGGGATCTCTTTTCCCAGGATTTATATATTTTGTGTTTAATTCTTTATATAGAGAATAATGAGGCAGAGTTTTATCTTTATATTCATAATGAGCAATTATATATTTTATGCTTTTATATTTGCTTTTTATATATTTTATTAATTTAACATTAGATTCTAACTGTTCTTTTGTTAATTTATCAGCATATCCTATATTTTCTATGCTTATAGATGTATAATTAAATCCTACAGTATGTCTTGCTATATATTCCATTGGAGTATTAGCATATATAGTACCATCAAAATCAACTAAGAAATGAGTTCCAACATTTACTTCTCCGCCTGCTTCTATATCAGGCCTTCCTATCAAAGTATCATTTTTAAATATATTCACGGCTATGTTAAGGTTAGGAGTTTCTGTAGAATGAACAACTATTATTTGCGGATTATCTAAATATATTAGTTTGCTTCCATAATGCGTTTGTGTATATTTAGATAGTAATTGCAATCTAAGTGCATTAGGAGTAATTTTGTATTTATCACTTATATCTGGTTTTATTGCTACATCATTAGTTTGTATAATATTACTGCTTACACTATTAGTACATGATAATAAAGATATTATAATTGATATATAAATAATGTTTTTTATCATTTAATATTATTATGCATCCATAGCAATATTAACACTGACAAATCCAAGTGAAGATTGGAAAGGAATAATTATAGTTTGTAAATTTTTAGGAATTATTTGTATTTCTTTTCCAAAGTAAAGTATAGGAGGAGTGATATCGCAGCTAATACCTTCTTCAGCTAATTTAGTAATTGCAAGACCGCTTATAGTGTTTCCCATCTCATTTATAACACTTCTCATCATATCTTCAAAATCGTCTTCAGAATCGTATTCTCCGCGTTTTTTATCTGTAAGATTTTCAGTAAGAAGCTGAGAGAAATTTTCAGGAAATTCATAAAGTACTTGTCCATTAACATCGCCGACAATTCCTATAGCAACACCGTATCCGGAGAAAAGTTTACGGCCTTGTCCTTTAACTAATGTACCTTTTTCCATTGTAAGTCCAGCCATTTCTTTGAATATTGATACTAGAGATACAATAAATGGGTTAATGAATCTAACGTCCATAAATTTTATAGGTGTTGTAGCCATGTTTATTTCCTTTTGAATTTTATTTTTATATTTTAATTATAACATAATTGAGTATTATTTCAATTAAAAAATAAATCTAATTAAAATTATAGTACTAAAAGAGAAATTGTCAAATTTAAAAATAAAAAATTATATATATTTTACATAGTGTCTATTAATTTTATGAATTAAGTACCGTAAATATTTATAGTGAATAAATAAAAACTATTTATATATTTTTTAAATTTAACTTGCTATTTAACTTAAATAATATAGAATAATAGAATCAAATAGGGGTTTAATATGTCATTTGTTCATTTGCATGTACATACACAATATTCAATACTTGACGGAGCTGCCCGTATTAAGTCTTTATATTCTAAAAAGGATAAAACTAAAAGGCTTATACCTGGATTAATAGACAGAGCTAAAGAATTAGGTATGCCGGGCATAGCTATGACAGATCATGGAAATATGTTCGGTGCTATGGAATTTTTCTCTGAAGCCAAGGATAAAGGTATTATACCTATTATCGGATGTGAAGTATATGTTGCCCCTAAAACGAGATTCGATAAAAAGATAGAAAACTCTGAAGAAAAAAGTGCTATGCATTTAGTTCTTCTTGCCAAAGATAAAGAGGGTTATAATAATTTATGTAAATTAGTTACTTTCGGATATACTGAAGGTTTTTATTACAGACCGAGAGTGGACCATGAATTAATAGAAAAATATAATAAAGGCTTGATTTGTTTATCAGCATGTATGGGGGGAGAGATTCCTATTGCTATAAGAAAAAAAGATTATAAACAGGCTTCAAAATTAGCTGAATATTATAAATCTATTTTCGGGGAAGATTTTTATATAGAGCTTCAGGATCATAATATACCTGAAGAGAAATCTTTAAATAGTGCATTATATAAACTTGCTAACCATCATAATATAGAATTGGTAGTTACAAATGATGTGCATTATGTATCAAAAGAAGATGCTAAAGCTCATGAGATACTTTTAGCAATACAGACTAAAGCAACTTTAGATTCTCCAAGAAGATATAAGTTCCCAAGCAATGAATTCCATCTAAAAACAGAAGAAGAGATGATGAAGTCATTTGCTAAACTTCCTAAAGCATTTGAAAATACTGTAAAAATAGCAGAGCAATGCAAAGATTTAAATATAATGACTAAAACCTATTATATGCCTAATTATGAGCTTCCTAATGGTGAAACAGAAACTACAGCATTAAGAAAGATGTGTATAGAAGGTCTTAACAAATATTATAATAATGATATCCCCAAAGAAGCTATGGAAAGACTTGATATGGAATTGGGTGTTATAGCCAAAATGGGCTTTGAAGGATATTTCCTTGTAGTTCAGGACTTCATTAACTATGCGAGAAATCATGATGTTGCTGTAGGACCTGGAAGGGGGAGTGCTGCTGGTTCAATAGTTGCATTTGCTACAGGAATTACAAAAGTTAATCCTCTTGATTATGATTTGCTTTTTGAAAGATTTTTAAATCCTGAAAGAAAAAGCATGCCCGATATTGATGTTGACTTCCAAGATGATAAGAGGGAAGTAATAATAGATTATGTAAAAGAAAAATATGGTAAAGATAATGTTTCTCAAATAGCTACTTTTGGAGCTTTGGGAGGACGTTCTGTTATAAGAGATGTTTGCCGTGTTATGGGTATAGATTTGGCTACTGCTGACAGACTTGCTAAAAGCATACCTGATGATGTAAAAAGAGTAGTAGATATATATGATCATCCAGATTGTGCTGCTTTAGTTAAAGAAATAGAAGGCAACAGAGAATTAAAAAATATGTATGAAATATCTACAAGACTTGACGGTTTGGTTAGGAATGTAGGTTTACATGCTGCTGGTGTTATTATATCATCTCATCCTATAGCTGATTTAGCACCGGTTTATCAGGATTCTAAGACAGGAACAAGAGCTTGTCAATATGAAATGACTTATGTTGAAAGTGCCGGACTTATAAAAATGGACTTTTTGGGTATTAAGAACTTAAGACTCATAAAAGATGCTATAAAAGATATAAAAGATAGATATGGTATTGAAATAGATATAGATAAAATTCCATTAAATGATGAAGCTGTTTATGATATATTTAGAAAAGCTGATACAGGCGGAGTTTTCCAGTTTGAAAGTCCTGGTATGCGTCAAATGCTTATAAATATTCAGCCTACAGGTTTTGATGACTTAGTATCAAGCGTAGCATTGTATCGTCCTGGTCCTTTAAACTCAGGTATGGATAAAGACTATGCTGATAGAAAAAATAAAAGAAAAGAAATAGTGTACAAACACCCAGATTTAGAGCCTATACTTAAAGAGAGTCAGGGAGTTTTAATATATCAAGAGCAGATTATGGCTATAAGCCGAGTTATAGGCGGATTCACTGCTGCAGAAGCTGATGATTTAAGAAAGGCTATGGGGAAAAAAATCGTAGAGAAAATGAACTCTATGGAAGAGAAATTTATTAAAGGCGGACTTGAAAGAGGTTATGATAAAGAGTTATTGACTTATTTATTTGATACAATGAAAGGTTTCGCTGAATACGGATTCAACAAGTCTCACTCTGTTTGCTATGCTTTAATTGCTTATCAAGAGGCTTATATTAAAGCTCATTATCCTATGGAATATTATGTGGCTTTACTCAATACTGTTATAGCTGACACGGATAAAATTTCTCTATATCTTAACGAAATTAAACAGAAAAATATAGAGATAGTTACAGCAAGCGTATTTGAAAGCGATGCTTTATTCTCTCAAAAAGATGGTAAGATAGTTTATGCTTTACATGCCGTTAAAGGTGTGGGGCTTCATGCTGCTTTAGCTATTCAGGAAGAGAGAGAGAAAAATGGACAATTCAAGAATTTAGAAGATTTTGTAAAACGTGTTGATGTTCATTTAGTTAATAGAAAAGTTTATGAAACTCTTATAAAATGCGGAGCTTTCTCTGAATTCGGACATACTGAAAGTGCATTGCTTAGTTCTCTTGATGCTATACTTGCTCATGCTTCCAATTATCAAAAGGAAACTTTATCCGGTCAAACTATGTTATTTGATTCTATGTCTGAAGATGACAGCGGAAGTGCTTCTTTGGTGATAGAAAAACAAGTGGAATATGCTCCTAATATTTTAATGGAAAATGAAAAAGAAGTTTTAGGCTTTTCATTAAGATATCATCCTTTTGCTAGATACATTACTAAAATTGATTATAAATATTTCCATAACACTTTGGATATTGATAATCTTAAAGATAAAGATGAGTTTTTACTTCCTTGTGTTGTTATGTCAGCTATTGAAACAACTACAAAAAAGAACACTCCTATGATTACATTAAAGGTTATGGATATATTTACTGAATATGTATTTTATATCACAGCTAATAATCAGATAGAGAAATTTAAAGATATGCTTGAAGAACAAACAGGAATATTGATAAAAGGACGCAGAGATAAAAATAGATTCTCAGATAAAATATATAATAATATTGTTGATATAAAATTATTAGATTCTTTCTTAAAAGATAAAAATCTTAAACTTAAAGAAGTAAAAAGAGATAATATAAAAAGAGAGAATAATTCAGAAGCAACACCTGAAAATAAGCAAGTTCATGTAAATAAGAATGATGCTCCATTTAAAAATACTTCTAATAAAGAGAATGATATTAAAAGATCTGATAATGTTGTTTCTAATGCCCCATTTACAAGCAGACCTAATAATAGTATAGCAGTAAAACATAATAACAGCGGTAAGAAGCAATTAGCATTATATATGAATAAAAATATATTTGATGATATGGATTTATTATGTCTTCAAAATGCTATATCTTCAAATCCTGGAGATTATACAATATTTTTAAAATTGAAATCTGAAAGCGGTATGGAAATATTCAAAATAGGTGAGGATTATAAAGTTGATCCTAATCCTAGATTCTTAAATGAAGCTAAAAGTGCATTGAGATCATTAATAGAAATTGAATATGCTTAATAAAAATAATTTAATTATTTAAAATAACAAAAGGCTTACTGAAATTAACAGTAAGCCTTTTATTTTATGGAATTAATTATTGAGTTTATTAAATATTATTTTTCAAAAGTCAAACCATCTCCTGATTTTTTCACCTTTATAGTATCTCCTTCTAAATATTTGCCTGCTAGCATTTCTTTAGCTAATGGATTTTCTATAAAGTTTTGTATAGCTCTCTTTAATGGTCTTGCGCCAAACTGAGGATCATAACCAATATCAGCAATATAATCTATAGCTTCATCGCTTACATCTAAAGTTATTCTTCTGTCTTTAAGTCTGTTAGCAACTCTTGCTATTTGATTTCTTACTATCTCAGCAATATATTTTTTGTCAAGTCTAGTAAATGTTATTATCTCATCTATTCTGTTTAAGAACTCCGGTCTAAATGACATCTTTAATAGCTCCTGAATCTTTCCTTTTATGTCATTAGTATCATTAGCTTCAAGAATAAGATCAGAACCTAAATTACTTGTCATTATGATAATAGCATTTTTGAAATCTACTATTCTTCCTTGTCCGTCAGTAAGTCTTCCATCATCTAATACCTGAAGTAAA
>CASGDY010000103.1 GCA_949300355.1 uncultured Brachyspira sp. | reverse complement strand
ATATATTTTAGTATATATTTAAATATAAAAAAATAATTTAATAATTAAAAATAATTTTTTATTTTTATAAAAAAAAATAAATATATAAAATTTTTACTTTAAAAATATATAATATGATATATAATATTAGTATGAGTAAAATATTAAAAAAATTAATTAATAGCCTAATAATAATCTCAATTATATTATTATTTTCTTCATGCAGTCAAAGAACTAAAACTATAACTCTAACAGATATAGCTATAGATGTGCCTGAAGATTTTCAAGTTGGATTTTTAGACGGAACAGTAGCTATAGATAACTCTGTAGAATTTAATGAATCATACGGAGTGGAAAAAAATACAGGTATATACACTGTAGTATATACAAAATATAAACTGGCATACAGCGGCAGTATAAATTTAGAGAATGCTAAAAATAAAATAATAAATGGTTTAAGAAATCATCCTTCTATAAAAGAATTCCAAGTATTATCTGAAGAAATGCCTGAAAATATACCTAATTCATATAAAATTTTATGCAGCTTCTATTACGGCCCTAATGAAACTTATCATAAATCTTTTACTATGCTTCATAATAATGGCGTACTTCAAATAATGTGTATGTATAATGCTAATAGTAAAAAAGATGATAAAGAAATAGAAAACATCATTAAATCTGTTAGAATATTAGATTCTTCTAATACAAACAATTAAATATATTGCTTTACTATATTAGAAAGCTCTATAACTTTATCTATATGCAGAGTTTCTCCTCTTATATTGCCGTCAATATTTGCCTTACTTAATATTTCATCAATATATTCTTTATTTATATTCAAATATGGAGAACTAATAAAATTGTTTCGTATAGTTTTTCTTCTATTATGAAATAAAGTTTTTGAAACAGATTTAAATACTTCAATTATATTAGTATCAATTTGTTTAGGTACAATACTTATAACTGATGAAGTAACTTTTGGAATAGGGTAAAAAACATCTTTTGAAACATTGAATTCCAATTTAATATTCGACATAAAATTGGCAAATAAAGTTAAAGAAGAATAATTTTCAGTACTCTCTTTTGCTATAAGTCTCTGTGCAAAATCACTTTGAACCATAAATACAGCATAATTCCATTTACCATAAGATTCATGTAAAAGCCATTCCATTATAGGACTTGCTATATTATAGGGTATGTTTCCATATACATCATATTTATTTTCTGAATCAGATATATCGAATGTTAATATATCTTTATGTATTATGCTGATATCATTAAACTTTTCTATTAAATGATTATATAAAGCATTATCATATTCTACTATTGTAAGATTATCTTTATATATATCATAAAGCATATTGCTCAAAGAACCTAGTCCTCCGCCTATTTCTAATGCATATTTACCTCTTGATAAATTATTTGGAATTGTATTTGCAATATTATATGCTATATTTTTATCGCATAGAAAATTCTGTCCTCTATTTTTATTTGGAAATATAGATTTAAATTTCAGATATTCTGTAACTTCTCTTTTTGAATATAAATTATCTAACATCTCTAGGAATTCTAGCCATTTGGAATATAACATATAGTATAAGGAATGCAAATACAGCAACAGCAATAACAACACTAATTGTAATATGAGATGCCATTAACATCAGCATTCCAAGATAATCTATTAATACTTTATAAACTATAACAAACAATAATGTGCCTACAACACCTGTAACTCTATTGTACAAATGTAACTTATCAGTAGATGCAGCAAGTCTGAATCTGAATGAATAATATGCTATTATCATAAATAATAGTAAGTAAGCTATAGGCTCTATATTTTTAACTAAAAGTTCAAAATTAATATCCTTATTTGAATATCCAAATTTTTGAATTTCTTTTCTTAAAGTAAATAATTCTAATAAATTAACATATTTTAAATTTATAGAAGTATAATTTTTAATAATATCTAATGTACTATATGATATATTGATAGGTATAACTTTACTAATAGCATCATTATATATATACTCATTCTTATTAGTATCAAAATATGCTTTTAATATTATATTTTTAGCGTTATTTGTAGAATTAAAAGAATCAGCTATTTTTCCATATAAGTAATTCTCACATCTAACAATTTTTAACTCATCATCTAATTCCATAAGCGAAACATCGAATATATACAAACTATT
The DNA here is from genome assembly GCA_949300355.1 of uncultured Brachyspira sp. Classification (GTDB taxonomy): domain Bacteria; phylum Spirochaetota; class Brachyspiria; order Brachyspirales; family Brachyspiraceae; genus Brachyspira. The sequence goes on along the minus strand of CASGDY010000103.1, from coordinate 7,403 downwards.
TTTAAACATTGCACTAGTTGATGAAGATAAGAAAACATTCCTGCTTAGCATTAAATTTATACCATTATGACTAAAAGCAGAAGAATATTTCAATAAATCCGGATTATTAATATAAGCCTCTCTAACTTCTTGTGCTTCTTTAATAAAAAAATCATATCTGGTTATAGCATCTCTTATAATAGAATAATAATTATTTATTTCAGCTATATTAGGGTAATTCAAATACAGTTTAGAAATATTATCATAAGCCTTCCATAAATAACCGCCTTCATACATATTAATAGTTTCTGATAATTGAGCATATATAGACGCTTCCTGAGGAGTAGCATTACCATAATACAAAGGCTTTCTATTCATAGCTATGCTGATTCTATTCATATAATATAATGCCATAGGATTATTCTTATCCAATTCTAATACCTGACTAAAATACCTATTTGCAGAATTATAATTAGATAAGCTGAACTCTCTAGTACCCAAACTCATTAAATTATTTATATTATTAAATTTTTCCTCATGAAGTTTAGCTTCTTTAATCATTTTTTCTTTTTGTATAGATTTGATAAGCAAAAGAGTATTTCCGTCATTTTTATCATAAAATAAGGCTTCCTCTGCTAAACTAGACGCTCTATCTAAATTGCCTGCCATCAATTCTTTTTTTGCCGCCTCATAAGCTTCATTTTTCAACTTCAATTCATATTCATAATATATTTTTGCATCTCTAATGCTGTTATGTTCTTTTAGTTTAGAAATAAATACATTTGTAAAGCAATAATCGTATACAGCATAAAAACAAACAAGTAATACAATAAGTCCTATAGGATAGGCTATAACTTTTGATATGCTTTCTTGATATAAATATTTGGCTTTGAAAAAAGATAAGTAAACTGATAATGCTATTACATAAGGAATATAGCTTTTAAAAAATATCAAACTGTACAGTACATATATGGTAAGAGAATAATCTTCTCCCTCACCTCTACTGTATAATATATATACAAAAAGTATAATAAATATACTTAAAATACTAAGTAATAAAAAACTTAATATAATACTCTTAGTAATACTAGTTTCTTTTTTCATGAGTCTATATTTTCTTCAATAACTTCTATTTCCTCTTCAATAATCTCTTGAGGTTTTAATTTAGGTTTTTCTTCATAAATATCCTGAATAACTTTTTGAGCTAAAATTTTAGGGGGCAAAACTGTAAAATTATTTAAAACTACATCAAAATATTTTAAAGCTTCCTCATACCTTTTCTGATAATAATAGCAAAAACCTATTTCGTAATAAGCCCAAGCAACATCTTTAGCATAATTTTCTCTATCAAAATTATCTATTATGTACTGATAATAGGCTATAGCAGTTTTATAATTTTTATTACCGAATTCAGTATATCCCTTTTCAGCTATTATTTTAGGATACTGTTCTTCTTCTACAGAAATTTTAACAGCTGAAGCACATGAAATCAATAAAAAAACAACCGCAGCTAAAAAAATAAAACCTTTTTTCACTAAAAATCCATTATTTCTTTATAGTATATACTTCATCACGAACAGGCAAACTTTTACGCAAAGTCTTAAGGAAACTTCTTAAATCGCCCATTTCCTTATAGTCATCACATTTTTCTACAGTTCTTCTAGCTACTGTAAAATACTTATACATTTTTTCTTCGCCAAGTTTTTTGCGCCATTGCTCTTGTGCACATTTTACTCTTAGTAAATATTGATTGCCGTCTATACCGCTGGCTTTTCTGAATAAAACGCAATATCTGCAATTGGCACAATAGATACCTGTCTCTGACAATTGTTCATTTTGTTCTTCGCTCATAAATACTTACCATAAATTATATTTTTTATACTGCAAGTATAACAAACTTTAAGATTAAAGTCAAGATTCTAATGTATGAATAGTTTTAGTATAAGATAAGGTTAACTTAATAATAATTAAATAGGAAAATTTCATTTTTTTTACAAAAAATATAAAATTATTTTTTATTATTGCTAATTAAAAATATTACGAGAATAGTAAAAGTATGAGAAAAATAGTATTAATAATAATTACAATATGTATTGCATATACTTATGCATATTCTCAGGATGCAAATTTTCAGGATATATACGAAAAAATGAAAGAAAAATATTCTGCAATGTATCCAAGAAAATTCGAAGCCTATATAGACGGAAAAATAGTACAAAGACAAATAGATACTATTCCTGCAAAAAGCTATGCAAAATCTAAAAATGATATAAAATTAAGATTCACTTTTGAGAAAGGTTATAGGCCTAGCCTAATACTTGAAAATGTGGATAGTTTTTATAGAAGCATGTTTTCTGTATTTGAAGGAGCTTTAGAAACTGTTGGATTTTATGCTTTAGTTGGAAACAATAACTCTTATAGTTCTCTGTCAAAAAAAATTACTTTTGAAAATATAGAAGATAAAAAAGATGAATATAAAATAACTCTAAGAGCAAAAGGAGAAAATGAAAATTACAGTGTTACATACACAGTAAATAAAGATACTTACATAATAGAAAGAGCAGAATACTATAATAAAAAATCAAGAATATATAATGTTAATATTTCATATCAGGAAATAGAAGATTATACTCTGCCTAAAACAATCAAATATAAAAGTTCTGACGGAAAAGTAAATTCTGAAATAGAATTTGTTGATATAAAAACTTACAAATAATAAAAATGGATGGGAATTATGAAAAAAATATTATCAGTTATAATCTCTTTAATATTAACTATGCCTCTTTACTCTATTGATGTGCAAAGTTTATTTAATCTTTCAAACAATGGAGAAATTGTTTATTATAAAAGCGAAGATATAAATAATGCTGAATATAGTCAGGCTGAAAAATTAAAATCAGAATTACAAAGCAAAGGATATAAAGTATACTCTATAGTTATTGCTGATGTTCTTCCTAAAGAAGGAAATGAATTTATAGCTTTAATGTCCTCTGCTCAGGGAGATAGAATATCAATATACAATAAAGACAATGAAGAATTTTCCTATAAAACAGATAAACTAGGAAAAAATTCTGCTATTGATTTAGAAAATTTTTATGATAAAAAAAATGAAATAGGAATAATAAAGTACTATATCATAAATGATGACGGTACTGATAGAGATATATACATGTATATGTTTAGAATAGACGGATCTAGTGTAAAATTCATTGCAGATGTAGTTTTTTATAAAGAAATTAATTCTATGAAAAGCTCTGTTATCACTCAAATGGATAATATATTTGAAGATATTGACGGAGACGGAATATATGAAATGCTAGTTGAATCAAGAGAAACTATTGACGGAGGAAACGACAGAGTTGAATATCAAATTTACAAATTAAGCAAAAGCAAAGGTAAATATGAATGCATTATGTCATCATGGCTAGAAGAAACTCCTGTAGATTTATCCAGATATTTTAGAAATAGAATACAAAAATAATTAACACAAAATACTTATAAAAAATCAAAGCCTTAAGTAATATTATTAATAAAAATTACTTAAGGCTTTTTTATATTTTCATAATAATATCAATTATCTTTATTAGCAGAATTTTTAAATATAGAAATAGCATAAAGAATTGCCGCTAATATTATTATAGCTAAAGTAATGGCTCTGTTCAAATTAACTTCTTCTTTATAAACAAAAATTGCAAGCAAAGTAGCAAATAAAGGCACAAAAAACTGAAGAAAACCTAAAGTAGAAACTTGAAGATTCTTTGCTGCTTTAGCATATAAATATAATGGTATTCCTGTAGCAATTCCTGCAAACATCAATGATACCCAAGTATGAATAGGCTGAGGACTCACTGGAAAATATATTTTACTTAAAATTATTGATGGAATTAATATAGCAGTAGTTTCTAAAAATAAACTCTCCCAACCTGAATATACAGTCATCTTTTTGAATAATCCGTATATTGAAAAAGTAAGCCCTATAAAAAATGCCATTATAGGAGGCTTTCCTAATGTTATAGTTTGATAAATCATTCCAGCAAACATTAAAATAATTGCTGCATATTCTAATATAGTTTTTTTCTCTCTAAGAACTATAATGCCGATTAATATACTTAAAATAGGTGCTATATAATAAGCAAGTCCTGCCTCAAGAACATGTCCTGAATTAACGGTGTAAATATATAAATACCAATTGAATCCTAAAAAAATTCCTGCTATTATTATAGATATTAATGGCTTAATACCTCTGTATAAATTAGCCCTTTTATATATTATAATTATCAAAGTAAATATAAAAGTAGTTATAACTCTTAAACCCAAAACAAAAGCAGAATCAAAATTCTGAACTGATTTCCAATAAAGAGGAAGAAGTCCCCACATTATATACGCTGCCGAAGCTAGTAAAATAGATTTATTATTTGACATCAATATATCCTACATATTTTTTGACGGTAATAATAAAATTTAATAAAAATATTTTCAATATATTAAATTCAAATATTTATAAAAAATTCAATCTTATACTTTATGAAACTTCTTTATATGAGATTAAAGAGTTTATACTGAAAATTTTTAAGTTTTTTTAATAACAAATATTACTTACTATTTTTTTAATAATGAAACTGTCTTAAACATTAGAATGATAATCACCGTAAATAAAGGTATTACCATACCAAAATTAGCTTTTGCTTTAAATAAAAATATACCGCATACAATAAGAACCAAAATGAAAAAAATTGTTACTATACTAGATGCAGACTTTAAAAAATTTGGTCTTATGCTTTTTAAACCTTCTTTATATGTTTGATTATAAGGATTTATTTTCAAAGCTTTTTTATATGCTTCTTTAGCTTCTTTATTTTGATTAGTATTTTTTAGTGAATTACCTAAATAATACCAATATTCTGCCTCATCAGGATGTGATTCTGTTAATTTCAAAAAAATATTTATTGCATTATTATATTCTTCATTATCATAATACAACTTTGATAAAGATTTTAAATTATCCGTATCATTAGGATTTAAACTATCATATTTAACAAACATTTCTATTGCTTTTTTATGATTGTTAATAGCACTGTATGATTCTCCTAATAAAGTTAAAATCTCCAAATTGTTTTCATCTTTTTCTAATACTTTAGATAAAACAGAAACAGCCTTTTTATAGTTTTCTGATTTGTAATAAGATTTTCCTAATATTGATAAATACTTTATATTGTCATCATCTACTTTTAAATTATCTATTTTTAATGAATTATTTATAACTTTATCATATTTAGCTATATTATAATATGAATCAGAAAGCCAATAATAACTATCTATAATGTTGCTGCTTAAATCTATATTTTTCAATAGAAAATTTATTGATGCATTATAATTTTTATTTTGATTGTATGTAGAACCAATCCAATGAAGATTGTAAATATTTTCCTCGTCTGATTCATAAGCCAGCAAGAAAAAACATATTGATTTATTATACTCTCCAATCTTGTTATATGCTTTTCCCAACAAATAATAATAATCATAATTTTTTTCATCTAAATCTAAATTTTTACAAAGCTCTTCTATAGTTCTATCATTCAATTCTAGTATTCTATTTTTTAGTCTTATAGCTTTAATATTTGGTAATTTTTCTTCTTTATGATTTTCTTTTAATAATTTTAATATATTAAATAATATTTCTATAGATTTATCATAATCTTTATTTCTATAAAATGCATTAGCTAATATGTACGAATTACAAAAATTATCTTTATTTAAATCAATAGCTTTTGATGCTGCATTTATAGCTTCTTTATATTGATTTGTTAAAATATAAATATTTGCAAGCAAGTAATAATTAAAATCATCATTAGGAAACAAATCCAAATTTTTTGATAATGTTTCTATTGCTGCATCATACTGCTTATTTTTAATATATAGTATAGAAAGATATTGATATCCGAAACATTTATTATATGATGTTTTTTCTGTATGCTCTAAATATTTTAATATAAATTTTACAGCTTCATCATATTCGCTCTTAGCATCATAGATATAAGCTAATAAAAGCAAATTATTATAATCATCATTTTGTAATTCTATAGATTTTAAAATTAAACTTAAAGCATTATCATATTGATTAATACAATAATAAAGTATTCCAAGCCTTTGAAAATATTTATAATTATTAACATCTAATCTTATAGCATTTAATAAATAATTTTCTGCTTCTTTATAATTTTCATTTAATATATACAATCCGCCAAGCTTATATAAATATTGATGATTATTAGGATCTAATTTTACACATTCTAATATAGCATCTGCCGCATCCTTATACTTACCGCCATTTAAATATAAATAACTTAAATGCTCCCAATATTCTGTATTATTAGGATCAGTCCAAAGTATTCTAAGATACGCTTCTACAGCTTTTACATATTCGCCTTTATTGGCATATTCATCAGATGTTCTTTTCCAATCTTCAAAAGTTTTTTCATCTGGTTTTGGAGGTGTTATTAATATTTGACCTGATTCAAGAATTTGAGCATTATTTATAAATACTTTTGGAGAATCTGAATTTTCTTCTTCTTTTTCATCGTTATTACTATTATATAATTCTTCCATTTTTTTCTTTATATTGTATAAGATCTATATCAAAACTAAATTAATAAATATTTATTATAAAATTAATTTCCTCTTAATTTATTAATAGTATCTTTTTTATTATCGCTGTCAATTACCGCACTTCCTGCCACAAGGAAATTAGCTCCTGCTTCTAACACTTTACCGCAAGTTGTTAAATTAACTCCGCCATCAACTGCAAGAATTATATCTCTATTTCCTATCAACTTTTTAGCTTCTTCTATCTTTTTTATAGATGACTCAATGAATTTTTGTCCTCCGAATCCAGGATTCACACTCATTATAAGCAAATAATCAATATCATCAATAATAGGTTCTATTACATCAACTCTTGTATGAGGATTAAGTACAATACCAGCTTTGATATTATGTGCTTTTATCTGATAAATTAATCTATGAATATGTATATTGCCTTCAAAATGAACACTTATAATATCACAGCCTGCCTTAGCAAAATCATCTATATGTTTTTCTGGATTAACTATCATAAGATGAGCATCAAGAGATATTTTACTTACTTTTTTTATATCTGAAACAACTTTTGCCCCAAATGTAATCTGCGGAACAAATACTCCGTCCATTATATCCAAATGAAGATAATCGCTTCCTGCTTCTTCAAGCTCTTTTATAGTTCCTTCCAAATTTGTAAATGATGCTGTAAGTATTGATGGTGCTATATTAATTTTACTCATAATCTTTCCTTTATTGTTATGTTCGCCTACGCTATTAATAGATGCCAACTAAAGCTGACATCTGCTTCGGCTCACTTATTTTATTGTTATGTTCGCCTACGCTATTAA
>CASGDY010000102.1 GCA_949300355.1 uncultured Brachyspira sp. | reverse complement strand
TTTTATTAATACTATTAAAAAAATTTAATACAAAAAAATTGTTAATATTTAAATTTTTTTTGTATTTTTAATACTTACTAAAATATTTTTTATGTTAAATACTATTATATAATAAAAATTTTACAATTTTTTCTATAGATATCACTTAAGCATATCATTTATAAAAAAGCTTGTAAAAAATAATTAACTTGACAATAGTATTATATTAAATTATAATCTACTAAGTCAATTATTTTAAATTAAAGAGGTTTTTATCTATGTCAAAAGAATCATATAAAGATAGAATGGAAAAAGCAGTTTCAAGTTTGCAAAATGATCTAAAAGGTATAAGAACAGGAAGAGCTAATGCTTCTATATTGGACGGAGTAAAAGTAGAGGCTTATGGAAGCAGTATGCCTCTAAAACAAGTAGGAAATGTTTCTACACCAGATTCAAAAACTATTATGATACAGCCATTCGATAAAGGTTTAGTTAGCGACATAGAAAAAGCTATATTAAAAGCTGATTTAGGTTTTAATCCTTTCAATGACGGCGGAAATATAAGAATAGTAGTACCAGAACTCACTAAAGAAAGAAGAGAAGAATTGAAAAAAGGTGTTAGACATAGAGGCGAAGAAGCAAAAATTGCTGTAAGAAATATAAGAAGAGATGAAAATGATAAAATAAAAAAAGAATTAAAAGATAAAACTATCACTGAAGATGAATCAAAATCTCAAGAGAAAAAAATACAAAATGATACAGATTCATACATCAAAAAAATAGATGAAATGATTAGTACAAAAGAAAAAGAATTAGATACTATATGATTACTGATGAGCTGAATATACCTGTACATGTAGCTATAATCATGGATGGCAATGGAAGATGGGCTAAATCTCATAATAAAAGCAGAAGTCTTGGGCATAGGGCTGGAAGTGAAAATGTTATTAATATAGTAGAAGCCTGCTGTGAGCTTAATATAAAATATTTAACTTTATATGCATTTTCAACAGAAAATTGGAAAAGACCTGAAGAAGAGAAAAAAGCATTATTCAAATTATTGAAAGAATTTTACAAAAAAGAAATTAAAAGGCTTATCTCAAATAATATTTTAGTAAAACATATAGGTGATATTTCTGCATTTCCTAAAGATACCATAAAAACAATAGAAGAAACAGAAAAAGAAACTCTTGAAAAATGTAAAAATCCAATACTCACTGTTATATTAGCTTTAAATTATGGCTTTAGAGATGAATTAAAAAATGCTTTAAAAAACATATGCTATGATGCTAAAAATAATAAAATAGATATAGAAAAAATAGATGAAAATTTTATTCAAAATTATCTGTATACAAAAGAAATACCAGACCCTGATTTCTTAATAAGAACTTCAGGCGAATACAGATTAAGTAATTTTTTAATGTATCAGGCATCATACAGCGAATTATATTTTACAGATATATTATGGCCGGACTTTTCTAAAGAATATTTCAAAAAAGCTATAGAAGAATACTCAAATAGAAATAGAAGATATGGAGGTCTATAACAATTATGAAGAAAAGGCTTATATCTGTAGCCGTAACATTGCCGTTATTTCTTGTTATAATGTTTTATGATAAAGTTATATACTTATTTCATTTGGCAATATTAGCTATATCTATTCTAAGTGCATCAGAAATATTTTATATGGCTAAAGTACATAGACAAAAGAATTTAAGAACAGTTGTAGCAACTATGATAGCTATGGTATTAGGATATATTATAACTATATGCGATGTAAATGTATTTAAAGGCGATTTTTCCAATCTATATAAAATAGTAGAAACTAAACATCCTTCTATGGATTTATCACTAGTAATGGTTTTTGCTTTAATAGCTATACTATTTATTATCAATATGTTCAAAGTTCATGTATCCTCTTTTGAAGAAAAAGGAAGAGCCATATTAACTGCTGTTTTCTGCTTCATATATGTTGGTTTAGGAGTATGGCATATATCACTTATGCGTTTTATGCCCAGCGGAAAATATTACATAGTATTTATTATGTTATGTGCTTGGTTCAGTGATACCGGAGGATATATTATAGGAAGAAAATTTGGCAAGCATAAATTATCAAATAGTGCTTCCCCAAATAAAAGTTATGAAGGTTTAGCTGGTATGTTTATATTCACAATACCGCTTTCAATATTATATTATTTCTTGTATTCAAATGGGTATCTTTCTTATTTATTAGGAAAAAATACACCTAATTTCTCTTTTTCACAATTAATGTTATTAACTGTAATATTCACATTAACAGGATTTCTAGGTGATATGGGCGAGAGTCTTATAAAAAGAATGTATGACACTAAAGATTCAAGTAAATTGTTCCCAGGTCATGGCGGAGTATTCGATATATTCGACAGTGTAATACTTACTGCCCCAATATCATATTATGTATTTTTATTAATTCAGTAAAATATTTTACATTGTTTTTTAATAATTTCAATTATCATCTATTTCTTCAATATATAGTATTATTTATAAAGTATAACTATAAAAACTATAATAATTTTAATCAAATTAGTGTATCTAATATAATATAAAGCTCATAATTTAAAACTTTATAAACTAATAAAATAATAAACAAATAAATTACTGCATTAATATGGAAATTTATTTGTTTGAGTTTTATATAAAAAATATATACCATTTAAAAAAATATATAATAAGGGGTCCCTATGATAAAAAAGCTATTTATGTTATTCATCATTATCTCTATTACTATAATGTCATGTAATAACAATAAACAAACATCAACAACAGCTGAAAAATTACCAGCTATAGACGAAAATACAGAAACAGAAATTACTGTATGGGCTTGGAATGTTGCTGCTAAAGCATTAATGGAAACAGCAAAAGCATTTAATGCCAAATACCCAAAAATAAAAGTAAATGTTCAAGAATTTGGTTTGGCTCAAAATGTATACGAAAGATATGGAGTAATACTATCTTCAGGAAATGGGGTGCCTGATGTTATACAAATAGAAAGTGATTATATACAGACTTATGCTGAAACTTATCCTCAATACTTTTTAGATATGAAAGATTATATAACTATTGATGGTGTTGTAGATCCTTCTAAAATAGCATCAAGTTATGACAGCACAGGAAAATTAGTTTCTATACCTTGGGATTCAGGTCCTGTTGTTATGTTCTATAGAGTTGATTTATTTAAAGAAGCAGGAATTGATCCTAATACTATAGTAACTTTCGATGATTATATTGCTGCTGGAAAAAAACTTCAGGAAAAATTCCCTAATGTATATATGACTGGTCTTCCTTTCACTCAAGATGAAAATTTGTACAGAGCATTATTGATAGCTAATAAATCATATTATTTGAATGATAAAGGTGAAATAACAGTTGCATCTCAAAAAGCAATAGAAACTCTTCAAATGATAAAAAGACTTATAGATGAAGGAGTTGCTAAAAATGTTGTTAATTGGGACGGTTCTATAGTAGCTAATAAAAATGGAGAAGTTGCTTCTTATATAATAGGCGGATGGTGGGGCGGTACTATAAAAGACCAAATGCCTGAAATGAAAGGTAAATGGGGAATTATGCCTATACCTGCTCTTAATCAAGATGCTGCTAGAGCTTCTTCATCTGGCGGTGCAGGATTATCTATAACTGCTACTGATCCTATTAAACAAGCTGCTGCTTTAGAATTTGTAAAAGAAAGTTTAATGAACGTAGATAATCAGCTTATGATGTATGAAAAATTCAGTTTATTCCCATCATATTTACCTGCTTATGATGATCCTAGATTCTTAAAAGCTGATGATTATTTTGGAGATGATTTCAACAAAATATTAGCAGATGTAACAAAACAAATACCTAATGTTATATACAATTCTGATGATTTTGCTGAAGTTAGAAATACAGTTGTAAGTGCTTATGAAGATGTGTTGAATAATAATAAAGATATTGCTTCTACATTAAATGATGCTGCCAATCAAATAAGCAGTGCTACCGGAAGAGCAATAGCAAAATAAATAAACTTATTTTTTGAAGGTGTCTTGTGATATATTATCATTAGGCACCTTATTTTAATATTTATTATAATGTATTTATTTTTTATATATAAATTATGCTAAATGTATAAGTTTATTATTATAGATAATAAATAATACAAAAACTGTAAATAAGTAATCATACAAAAAATAACTAAACAAAATAAGTTTTTAATTAATAGGATATTATTTTTATTATTAGGATATATTATGACAATAAAAAAATATATTACACCTTGGATATTTCTGGCACCTGCTTTATTTTTTATAGCTGTATTCAGTATATATCCGCTATTTGAAACAATAGTATTAAGTTTTATGAAGCAAAGCAGAGGGGTTCTTGCATTTGCCGGTATAGAAAATTATAAAAGACTCTTCTCTGATCAGTACTTTTTTATATCCCTAAAAAACTCACTAATCTATTTAATAATACAAGTACCAATAATGACTATATTATCTATACTTCTAGCTATAATACTGCATAGAGGAATTACAAAATTAAAAAGTATGTATAGAACAGCATTCTTCGTACCTTTTATAGTAGAATCTGTAGCTTATAGTTTAATATTTGTATTATTGTTTCAGGAAAGAGGTGTTGTTAATTTTTTATTTTCTATATTCAATATAGGTCCTATAATGTGGCTTACACAAACTTGGCCTGCAAGAATAGTAATAATGCTAATCATAACATGGAGATGGACTGGATATAATATGGTAATAATATTGGCAGGACTACAAACTATACCTGAAGATTATTATGAAGCTTCAAGAATAGATGGAGCTAATGCATTTCAGCAATTTTTCTATATAACTATACCAATGCTTAAACCTGTTATACTATTTTCAACTATTTTATCAACAATAGGAACTCTAAATTTATTCACAGAGGCATATCTATTAACAAACGGAGGCCCTAATAATTCTACAATAACTTTAGGATTATATATATACAGACAAGCATTTCAATCTCTCAACTTAACTTATGCTGCCACAATATCCGTAGCAATACTTGTGATAGTAGGAGTTCTTTCAAGATTGCAAATGAAATTTGGGGGAAATAGCAAATGAATAAAAATAAACAGCAAAAAATAACAAGAATAATATTATATATAGTTCTCACAATAGCTATGATAGCTTGTATATATCCATTAATATTTATGTTTATAGCTGCAACTAGAGAATCAGGAGATATATTTTTATTTCCGCCTCCTATAACTTTTGGAAGCAAATTTCTTGAAAATTTGAAAAATCTTCAGGAAAGAATTCCAATATGGCATGCTTTATTCAATTCATTAAAAATAGCTATAATATATACTGTGATTAATTTATTAGTATGTTCTATGGCAGCATATGCTATATCTAAATTTAATTTTAAAGGTAAGAACATAGTATTTGTTATTATAATGCTTACTATGATGCTTCCTGCACATGCTAAATTAGTACCATTATATAGAATGATGACAACTTTAAATATACAAAATACTCATTTGGCAATAATACTTCCGGATATAGCAGGAGCTTTCGGAATATTCTTAATGAGGCAGAATTTCCATAGTGTTCCTGATACATTAATAGAAGCTGCTAGAATAGACGGTGCTAATGAATGGACCATATTCTTAAAAATAGTTATGCCTTTAATGATTCCAGCTTTAACTGCTTTAGGAATATATATGTTTGTTGCAGAATGGACTAACTTCACTTGGCCTTTAATAATATTAAACAGCCCTGAAAAATTTACTTTGCCTGTAGCATTATCACAGTTAAAATCTGATACGAGAATAGATTACGGACAAATTATGGTTGGAGCTATATTTGCTGTAGTTCCTATAATGGCTGTATTTTTAACTTTACAAAAATACTTTATATCCGGATTAACAGGCGGTTCTGTAAAAGAATAAAAATAATATATAAAACATATAATAAAAAAGGATTTAACATTTGATTGTTAAATCCTTTTTTATTTATTAATTTGACTAGTTATATTAATAAATATCAAGCACTATAAACTATATCTCCATCAACTATAGTTTTTAATACTTTAATATCTTTTATTTCTTTAGGATCAATTTCAAATATATCTCTGTCTAAAACTACAAAGTCAGCCAATTTATCTTCTTCAATACTGCCTTTAATATTATCTTCAGAAGACATATAAGCACTTCCCATAGTATACAAATAAACTGCTTCTTTAACTGTAAGTTTTTCCTGAGGCATCCAACCATTTTCAGGCCAGCCATTTAAATCCTCTCTATTAACGGCACAATGTATACCTTCCATTACGCTAATGCCATCTACAGGACCTGAAGAACCGAATCCCATATGTACCCCCATATCTTTAGCTGTTTTATAAGCATAACAATCAGAAGCTTTTTCTTTACCTACTCTATCTTCAACTATATGCATATCATAGTGAAGGAATATAGGCTGATAATATATGCCTACATTTAATTCTTTCATTCTTTCAAATAATTTTTTATCTGTTATTTGGGCATATACTAATCCATTTCTTCTATATTTGAAATCTTTTGTATCTTTTATTTTTTCTATAGAATTTAATGCCATATCTATAGCACCATCTCCTGTAGCCTGTATAGCTAAAGAATAATCTAAACTGTTAGCATAAGCAACTAATTCATCTAAGTCTTCCTGAGTATACTGAGAAACTCCTCTAACACCTTTAGCATCATTATAATCTTCTCTTAATAATGCTGTTCTTGAACCTATACTGCCGTCTATAACAAGCTTTATACGGGCTACTTTAAATCTTTCATTATTAATATATTGATAATAGTAATAATCTCTGAAATCATCTATATCTTTTTTATTAATAAACTGAGCCTGCTCGCATACTCTTATTTTTAATTTTTTCTCTCTATTTAATTTTTGATAAGCATCTATAATTTTTCTATAATCAAAATCTGGTAAACTTCTTAAATCATCTGTCTGAACAGAAGTTATTCCCATTTTGAAAAAAGCTTCTTGAGTATCTAATATTATTGATTTAAGAGTATCTATTTCTAATGATTTTATTTTTGACAATATTAATATCATATCTTTAGAACTTATAAGTCCGTTTTCAAAATCTATACTATCAGATTTCATATCCTCTGTAATTCCGCATATTTCAAGAGCCTTACTATTTGCAACTATCATCTCTCCGCAGCATCTTCTGAAGGCAACAGGATATTCATTTGATATATTGTCTAAATCATTTTTTGTAAGCATCCTTTTTTCTTCAAAATAATCCTGATTCCAACCCCAGCCTATAACCCAGCCTTCATGTTTGTTGGCATTTTGTGCTAAATCTACTACTTCTTTTATGGACATACATTTACTTAAATCAAGCATTGTATTAAAACGGGCGTATTCAACAAAACGAACGCAGCTGTCATTAAATCCTGGAACAACTGTTTTACCTTCTAAATCAATTATGTCTTCAGCATCAGGAAATTTTTTTGATACTTCTTCATTAGTTCCAGCAAAAGCTATTCTTCCATTTTCAACTGCTACAGATTCATAAATATTATCATTGCTGTCCATAGAATAAATTTTAGCATTTTTAAAAATCCTCATTTATATCCTCCATTAAATTTTATAACATAGCCTTTATATTATCTATCTCTTCATTAACTAAAAGCCATTCATTTTCTGTCTCTTCTATTAATTTTTTTACTTCCAAAAGTCTTTTACTTTTTTCATCATCATAATTTACAGATGTTTCAAAAAACTTTAATATTTCAGCTTCTTCTGTTTTATAATCTTCTATTTGCTTTTCATGTTTTTTAAGCAAAGACTCACATCTTGAAAGTCTGTTTCTAATCTTTTTTCTCTCTTCATAATTGTTATTGTTTTTATCATCATTACTGCTGCTTTCTTTAGCATTATTTTTATTTTGATACTCTAATTCTTTTTCTTCTTCCTCTAAAGCATCAAGCCTTACTCTATAAACATAAGCCTCATAATCACCTGAATAAAGGGAAAGTTTCTTATCTTTAACTTCTATAATCGTATCAGCAAGCAAACTAGCAAATGTTCTATCATGCGAAGTGAAGAATATTGTTCCGCCATAATCTCTCAAAGAATTAGCAAGTGCCTCAACCGTTTCAAAATCCAAATGGTTTGTAGGCTCGTCCAATATAAGAACATCGGCGCATTGAGTAATGGCAGCAAGAAGTGAAAGCCTTGCCATCTCTCCTCCGCTTAATACTTTAACATCTTTATTAACATCATCGCCTGAAAATAAGAAACTTCCTAAAAGCGTTAAAAGTTCTTGAGTTAGTAAGCCCTGTTTAGCATTCTTTTTTAAATAAGATAATACCGTATCATTAGAAGTTATATTTTTATAGGTATCCTCTCCGAAATATGCTATCTTTATGCCATAAGAATAATTATAAGTACCTAACACAGGATTGAGTCTGCCTGCTATAGTTCTTAAAAATGTAGTTTTACCTTCACCATTTTGCCCAAGCACTGCTACCCTGCTTCCTCTTGCTATTTCTATTCTTCCGCTTTTAGCAACTACTTTATCGCCGTATCCAACTGCCAAATCATCAGATATAAGAGCAAAACCTTTCTTTTCTGGAACTTCCGGAAGTTTTATTCTTACATTCTTTGCTGGGTGATTAATTTCTATAGTTTTCAGTTTTTCTATCTGCTTTATACGAGATTGTACCGCTTTTGCTTTAGTGGCTTTATATCTGAATCTCTCTACAAATCTCTCTAAATGAGCTTTTCTTTCTTCTATATTCTTATTATATTTTTTTATTGTATATTCTTTTTCTTCTTTATATTCAAAATAATCTTCTATATTTCCCGGAAAATATGTTATTTTTGAATTCTCCATTTCAATAGTTTTTTCACAAGTTGTCTTTAAAAATTCCCTATCATGCGAAACTATTAAAAAACCTCCGTTATAATCTGTCAAAAAATTTTCTAAATCTATCAATGTATTTAAATCTAAAAAGTTTGAAGGTTCGTCTAGTATTAAAAAATTAGGCTCATAAAGCATCATCTCTGAAAGTTTAACTCTCATTCTATATCCGCTAGATAAACTTCCTAGATTATTATTAACTTTTATATGATCTATTCCGAATCTGCTTGCAATTTTTGAACATTTCCAAGATTCTCTGCCTGTAACTCTTGTAAGATAATCTATTACTTTTTCATTATCATCAAAATCGCCCTGCTGACGAAGGTATCCTATTTTTACATCATCTGAAAATATTACTTCTCCGTCATCAGCTTCTTCAAGTCCCATAAGAATCTTCAAAAGCGTAGTTTTGCCTGCTCCGTTTCTTCCAATCATTCCTATTTTAGATTTTTCTTCTATAAGCAGATTGACATTATCAAGCAGTACTTTATGAACAAATCTTTTTGATATATTAACTATATTTATAATACTTTTAGCCATATTTTATTTTTAACTTAAATATTTTTATTTATTATTAAGCATTAATTCTATAATAATTTTAAAAAATATTCAAATATAAAAATGAAATAATTATATTAAATTGTACGATTATTCTTTTAAATTTTCGCTAAGTTTATATACCAAACTTTTGAAATATTTTCCCCTATC
>CASGDY010000101.1 GCA_949300355.1 uncultured Brachyspira sp. | reverse complement strand
TTTCAAAAATTTTATTTCTTCGTCTGTTAAATTAAAATCCATATTGTTATTATACAATAGATTAAAAAATTGACAAACTTAAAAATTTTCAGTATATACCTGCAAGCAGTAGTGCATCAGATGCTGAATGGAGAAATACTTTAGGTATAGATGCTACTGTAAATATTATAAGAGAATAATAAAATTTTTGGGTTTATATTAAGTATTATATTCTTAATACAAACCCAAAATCATAAAATTCATTATATTAAATTTTGAAATATATTTATTTTATTAATCCTATATCTTTTCTATAGTATTTATCTTTGAAATCTATTTTTTCAATGTCGGCATAAGTAAGTTTTCTAGCCTCTTCTAAACTGTCAGCAATATTAACAACATTAAGTACCCTTCCGCCATCTGTGATTATATTATTATTTTCATCTAATTTAGCACCAGCTATAAAACATTGTCCATTTATTTTATCTATACCTTCTATTTTATATCCTTTATTATAGTTGGCAGGATAACCGCCGGAAGCCATTACCACACAGCATGCATGTTTATCTTTCCATTTGATATTTAAAGTTGATAATTCTCTTTTCATAGCTGATTCTATTATAGATAAATAATCAGTTTCTAAAAGTTGGAGCACTGCCTGAGTTTCCGGATCTCCCATTCTTACATTATACTCAAGTAAATATACGCCTTTTTTAGTTATCATAAGCCCAAAGAATATAATACCAGCAAAAGACATTTTCTCAGCTTTTATTCCTTTTAGTGTAGGCTCTAATATGTCTTTAATGAATAATTCCTCTGCCTCTTTTGTATAATAAGGATTAGGAGAAATAACCCCCATTCCGCCTGTATTATTTCCAGTATCATTATCACCTACTTTTTTATGATCCTTAGCTGATATAAAAGGTATTATAATATTGCTGTCAGTTACAGAAAGTATTGAGGCTTCAACACCTTCTAAAAACTCCTCAATTACAACTTCATTTCCAGCATCTTTAAAAATCTTTTTTACCATTATATCTTCTAATGCATTTTTAGCCTCTTCTTTATCCTGACATATTAAAACGCCTTTTCCCAAAGCAAGACCGCTAGCCTTTATTACTATAGGATAGCTACATTTATTTAAATATTCATCAGCTTTATTATAATCAGTAAATAATTCATATTCAGCAGTTTTTACTCCGTACTTCTTCATAAAATCTTTAGCATAAGCCTTAGAACCTTCAAGTATGGCAGCCTGTTTATTTGGACCGAATATTTTAAGTCCATTCTCTTCAAACTTATCTACTATTCCATACACAAGCATCTCTTCGCTTCCTACAATAGTTAAATCAATGCTTTCCTTTTTAGCAAAATTTAAAATCTCATCTATAGTAGAAATTTTAACATTTTCACAATTTTTTTCTTTAGCAGTTCCTGCATTTCCCGGAGCACAGTAAACTTTTAAGACTTTTTCATTCTTAAGCAAATTATTACAAATAGCATGCTCTCTGGCACCTGAACCTATCACTAATATTTTCATATTATTATCCTTATTATAAAATTAAATAATTGTAATTCACTATATTTTTATATAGAAATATGAACCATCACTTATACAAATCATATTATAAACGATTTGATTATTACTTTATTATACTGAAAATATAAACTTTGTCAAAGATAAAGTAAAGTATGTATTTTTGATATTTTTTCATAAATTTATAAAAAAATATCAAATAAATTTGCAAAGTCATTATAAATTTACTATACTCTAACTATAAATGTTCACGTGAACATTTATATATTTAATAAAATTAAAAGAGCTATAAATGATTATCAAAAATTGTTCTCGCGAACAAGCAAATATAAAAAACACTACAAAATTAAACATTACCCCAAATTATATTTTATCTATAAAACAATATCATCTATTTTTTTCAAGATTACAATACTATATTTTAATTCTTATATAAAATAAAATTTAAGGAGAAGAAATGAAAAAGCTATTATTCATACTGGCATTGATAAGCATTCTAATTGCAATATCATGCAGCAGTGTATACTTCCCTCAAACTGTCGGTTCCGGAGTAAAAAAAGGAACAGGCGGAGGTCAAACCGTTGGTATAGGGTATGTTCTTCCGGAAGGCTCTTTAAGTCTAGATGAACAAAAAAGGAATTATGATCCAAATGAAAACTCAATAACATTATTCAAGAGAGGCGATTTTGGATCCAAATATTTTAGAATTCCTTCGCTACTTGTTACCAAAAAAGGTACTATATTAGCAGCCACAGACAGAAGATATGATGATGTTGCTGATTTAGGTAAAGATAAGACAAGGATAGACGTACTTTTAAGAAGAAGTGAAGATTTAGGTACTACTTGGTCTGATCCTATAGTTGTAGGTCCAGGTGCAGGAGATAATCCTGGTGATAGAAGTAAATCTTACGGTGATGCATTTATGATAAATTGCCATAATGGAGATATAATACTTGGATGTATAGCTGAACCTGGTATACAAGATAAAAATCCAAAAGGTAAAACTATATTATTTAGAAGTAAAGATGATGGTATAACTTGGAATCAAATATATGAATTTTTCCCAAGTGAAGTTCCAAATGCTAAAAGAGGATTCGGAGCATCTGGACAAGGATTAACATTAAGACATGGAGCAAATTCTTCTGCAGCAAAATTGATGTTTGCATATTTTCAATGGAATACTGATACACAAAATGGAGGACTATCTGTAACAGCTATGGTATCAGATAATGATGGATCTACTTGGTCTCCATTAGGAAGCGTTACACCACTTCCAGACAATAATATAGATGAAACTAAAGCCATTGAATTATCCGATGGAAGAATTATGCTTAATCATAGAAAAGGAACTAGTGTTGGAGGAAGAGCATGGTCTATATCTTCTGATGGAGGTCTTAGTTGGAAGTATCAAGGTGTAGATCCTGAAGTAAATGATCCTGGTAATAATGCTGATTTCTTTAGATATGAATATAACGGAAAGCGTATAAAAACTGAAAAATATATTTTAATGATAAATGCTAATGCTAAACCAGATGGTAAATGGTTCTTTACAAGAAAAAACCATTATGTAAGACTTACAGAAAATGAATTTGATAATGGAAAAGGAACTTCTACTGGTAAATATGCATACAGCAAACAACTTGTAAATGGCGGAGAAAATTTATATTCCGGTTATCCTACAATAGCTGTATTACCTGATGGTACTATATGTACATTAACTGAAGAAACTTGGCAAACTACAAGACCTCCAGCACCAGGCGATGCAGGCGGTGATGATTATGATATAGTATTTAGAAGATTTAATTTATATTGGCTAACTGATGGAAAAGAATTTGTAGATTATACTTCAGATTATTTATTCCAACAGCCTCAAAATTAATAAAACTTAAGGAAAATATTATGAAAAAACACTTATTATTTTTAATATCAATAATTACAATATTCGCATATTCAAATTTGCATGCTTATTATGCAGCAGAAAACTTCATTGATTTCTTAGTTCATAGTAATCAATTAAGAGTGAGAACTGATAGATTTGGCGTACTTCATGGTACAGATAATATAAGAGTTGCTGTTGGTTTAACTTCTGCCAATAGTTTATCTGATATAATAATTCATAATTTATATAATGCTCAGCAAACTAATGCTATAGTATCTTTTGTACCTTCTGTACTTGCTGGTATAGGTTATGAAGGTAGTATTTGGGGAATAGGTGCAGGATATGAGTTCACATATAAAAATGATGCATATATGATTCATACTCCTGTAATAACTGCTACTGCTCTTAATGATGCTTTTAGAATCAATGTACCTGTTTCTATAGGTGTTGGTTCAAAAAGTAAGGCAGAAGTTACAGATTTAAGAGGAACATATGTAGTTTCTACCGCAATAGAAGGAAGATATTATTTTGATAGAGGAATACCAGCATTAAGTCATTTAAGATTTTATTTTAATTATGGTAATGCATATATAGAAAATATTAAAAATAATAAAGAATATATAAGACAGCAATCTGTTGGAGCTCAGCTTAGAATATATTTCAAAATACCAACAGAAAATGTATTAATAGAACCTATATTAAGAGTACAATATGACCAAGCATTGGGAACAACTATTAATGGCAGTTCTATAGATAAATCAAAAGTATTTGATAATTTCAATATAACAGCTAAAGGATTAAATCCATACTGGCCTCAATCTGGTCCTGGAAGTACTTCTGGAGCTCATGGTGACCCAGATTCAGGTTCTGGTATGCAAGGTGGTTACATAGCTTCTATACCTGGTTCTTTCTATGCTATAGAACCTTATAGAGTTGGTGTTGCTATGCCTGTTGGTTTTACTGCTACTTCTGCTGATGAAAATATATATTTCTATCTTGAACCTGCATTATCTTTTACTATGATAAACGCTAAACATATATATACTTCTGCAGCTGCTATTGATGAAAGAACTACTCCATTCTTTGCTTTAGGATATGTAGTTTATGGAGAGCTTTATATAAGACCTGTTAAGAATTTAGAGTGGTATTTTGAAATTCAGACAGGCGGTGTTAGTATAGCTGATAGTATGAAAAGCTGGGCAAGTACTTCTTTAGTACTTAATGGTGCTACAGGGCTTACTTATTACTTTTAATTAGATAAATAAATTTTTCTTCTAAATATTTTAGAGCCGCTTATATTTTATAGGCGGTTCTTTTTTATATATAACTTTACATTTTATCATATTGCTATATAATAAATAAAATACATAGCATACAAAACAAAATCATCAAAAACAGGATTGAATTATGAATCTTAAAGAATATATGAATATAAGACTAGAAGAAATCAATAAAACTATTGATAATGTATTTGATAAAAGCAGCATAGAATTAGAAAATAGTTTTATAGAAATGCTTAAATATCCATTGGATGCGGGCGGTAAAAGATTAAGACCTATACTTACATGTTTAGCATGCGAACTTTTTAACGGCGATTATAAAAAATCTATAATACCTGCTGTAGCATTGGAGCTTATACATACTTATTCTTTAGTTCATGATGATTTGCCTGCTATGGATAATGATGATTTAAGAAGAGGAAAACCTACAACACATGTAAAATATGGCGAAGCTAATGCAATACTTGTAGGCGACGGACTTTTAACTCATGCATTTCAATTACTTTCAAAAACAGATGTTAAAGACAGCACTTTAAGAAAACTGTTATTTGAATTGAGTTATGCTGCCGGAATAAATGGAATGGTTATGGGGCAATTTATAGACTTATATTATGAAGAAAAAGAAATCAATTTTGATATGCTTAAAATACTTCATGCCAAAAAAACAGGTGCTATGATAAGAGGCGCTATAAGACTAGGAGCAATTTCATCAGAAAACATAAATGATAATGATATAGAAAATATAACAAAATACGGTGAAGCTATAGGACTAGCATTTCAAATTCAGGACGATATACTTGATGTTATTTCAGATAATGAAACTTTAGGAAAAACTGTTGGTAAAGATGAAAAAGAAGGAAAACTCACATACGTAAAACAGTTCGGACTAGAAGGTGCAAAAGAAGAAGCCAAAAAAGTAATTGAAAAATCTATTGAATATTTAAAGCCTTATAAAGAAAGCGAAGCTAAAAATATTTTAATAGAATTAGCAAATTATATAATAGAAAGAAAATCATAACTATATACATTATTACAAATGGTTAAACTCTTTTTATAACTCTCCGATAACAAAATAAAAAATAAATATGGTAATAAGAAATTTATAATATATTATGAACGAAATTAGAAAAATCAATTTAGAAGCAATAAATAAAAATATCAGAGCATATCCTTATGATTTCATTAATATGCTTGAAAATGCTAAAGAATCAGATATAACTTTACAGGTAATAGAAACAAAATCACAGAAACCTTCTGCCAAAGCAGCAAAAAACGGCAAACAAATACTTCTTCATAGTGCTTATGATCCTATAAAAGAGGCTAATACTTTAATAAAAGAAATTGAAAATGATGAAGATTTAGATTTAGTATTTGTATTTGGAATTGGCGGAGGTTATTTAATCAATGCCGTTAGAAAATTTAATGTTGCTGTAGCTGTAATTGAACCTGATATAAATTTTTTTAATACTTTAATAAATAATTTCAAATTAGACAAAATACTTGAAGATGATAAAATCACTTTCTTTATAGGCGGAAATGATGATGAGGATATAGAGAAATTTATATCATTAACAACAACAAAAAAAGTAAAATTTTTTATTACAAGGTCTTATGCTACCCTATTTGCTGAAGAAGCCTTGCATTATCAAAGTAAAGTACTTTCAGTAGTAGATAAAAAAATCATTAATATAAACACTATTTCAAGATTTGATAAACTTTGGGCTTATAATATAGCTTCTAATGCAGTTGAAATTGCTACTCATTACGGAGTCAATAGATTTTTTAATAAATACAAAGATATTCCTGCAGTTATAGTATCAGCAGGACCTTCGCTTGAAAAAAATATTACAAAATTAAAAGAGATGAAAAATAAAGCAATAATAATAGCGGTTGATACTGCAATGAAGCCATTATCATCGCATGGCATATCTCCTCATTTTGTAATTACAATAGATCCTCAAAAGAAAAACTCTAAATATTTCAGGAATATTCATTTTGAAGATACTGTATTAATATCCGAATCTTCTGTTGATCATGAGGCTGTAGAATCATTCAATGGATCAATATTTTTTATAGATTCAATATTCCCGCTTGCAAAATATTTTATGAAGCCTTTAGGGGATAGAGGCGATATCACTATGGGAGGAAGCGTTTCCACTGCCGCTTATGATTTTGCTGTAAAAATAGGTGCTAATCCTATAATAATGGTTGGTTTGGATTTATCTTTCCCTAATCATCAGACTCATATAAAAGGAAGCTATCATGAAGAAAATTTCTTTACTGAAATAGGAAAGCTAGATTCTTATGACAGCAGAATATATAAAGTGCTTGTTTCCGGAAATTTAAGAGAAGAGAAAAATATATATGGTGAGAGTGTATTTACTGATTCAAGATTCGATATGTACAGAAATTGGTATGAAGCTCAATGTGCCAATAACAGTAAAATAAAATTCTACAATGCAACAGAAGGCGGCGTTATAATAAAAGCAATGGAGAATATTACACTTCAGGAACTCATAGATAAATTTGATAATATAGACATACAAATAGACAAAAATGACAGAAATACATCAGACAAAACAAAAATACTAGAAAATCTAAAAAATGGATTAATAAAAATAGATAAAGAAATAGTATCATTAAAGCCTTATGTTGAAGATGCTATTAATTTATGCTATACGATAAATGATGAGCTATCAAGACACAGAAAAGTAGATAAACTCATTTCTAAACTAGATGAATCTGATGCCAAAATACTAACCATAAGTAAAGTTAATGAGTTTTTAGGTATTACTATGCAAAAAACTATCAAGACTATCACAGAAGGTTTTGAGTTTAAAGATGAAACTATGCATAAATCTATAATAAGTTCTTTCAAACTATATGAAGCTATGAAAGACAGTATTGATTTTAATCATTATATAATAGAACGTGCATTGATAAAAATAAACAAAGAATTATAACTTCTTTATACGCACGGTTAGCTAAATTTCAAATATAATAAAAATTATAATTCAAAATAAAACAATATTTTTGAACTTTGCTCACCGTGCGGTATATGCATTATAAATTTAAAAAAATCTAGGGTGGGTGCTAAAATTTCTATTATAGCAAAAAACAAATTTAATTTTTATTTCGTAAACAAATCAATAAAGATAATGGGCGGGAATGTAAATAAATTTCATAATCTTACTCTTTATTGATTAATAAACATTACTGTATATATTTTTCATTTAAATTATGATATAATAATCATATATAATTTTTCTTATGTTATTTTATACTTTTTCCGATAAAGAATAATAATAGTATTTTTTTTAAGGTAATTAGATATGAAATATAGAATATTATTACTTTTATTTATCATGAGCTTTTCTAATATATTTGCTCAAAATAACAACTTTTTAGATACAATTACACTGGATCAAATAAAAAGAATTTATCCTAATGATAATGTAGTTTCTCCTTCAAGCTATACTATAAGTATGAATTTCTCTTTAAATAGATACAGATTGAATGAACCTATAACTATGGAAATAAGAATACATGCCAAAAAGGGAACTATAAGTTTTACCAATTCAGTTAATCCATTTAATAATTACAGCTTTACTGTTTATGATAATTACAATAATCCTGTAGTATCATCAGATAATTACACTCTTTGGAAATACAAAAATGAAAGAACATTAGATAATTCTCAAGACAGGATAGTAACTCTTAATGAAGGAGAAAGCTTTTCATACTATATAGATTTAAATAATTGGTTCCATTTTGATAAAATAGGCCGATATAGAATAGAATGCAGTTTTAACCCTATGCCTGAAATAAGCGATAATTTCTCTATGCATGCAGACACTGCTTATTTCTTATTGGAAGATGCAAGAGTATATCAGACACAAACAAATACCGCACCTGTTTATATAACTAACAATAACAATCTTTCCCAACATCAAGGTGTTTTATATAATTATGCTCCGTCAAGCATTATATCTAATACTTTGACTGCTATGAAAAATAGAGATTGGACTAATTATTACACTTATATGCATATGCCTTCTATAATAAGTATAAGCCAAAGATACTATGAAACTTATAGAAATAATTACAGCAATGCATATCTAGAAGATTTTACAGATACTGGAATTCGTCAAAAAGCAAGAGAATTAAGTTTTGAAAATTATTTAAGAACTCAATTCTCAGACAATATAAGTGCCGATATGTTAAGAACTAATTTTGGAAATAATTTCTTAAATAATTTGGAAATGGTCTATAAATCAAGCAATATAAGAGAGCTTGCTATAAGATTTGATATTCTCTATAGAACTTCTTTACCTGAAGATAGAAAACTTTTATTTGAAGAATTTAAAAAATATTTAACTTCTGCTTATGACAGACAGGTAAGAAATGCATTTATAGCAGAACTTCAAAGAGATATAATTGCCACTAAAGATGCCAAATTAAAAGAACATTATACTGCTGTACTTGATATGATTAGAAAAGAGTATGACCCTGCTGTAACTTATACACTTTTAAATTATTCAATAGATAAAACAACTGTTACTCAGGAATATGGCTTGCAAAAAGCTGAAGTAGAAACTACTCTTTATCATAGATATTTTAATGCTGATACAGGAGATATTTATGATCCTGTTGTAAAAAGAACTTTCGTTTTGAGAAGAATGGGAGACTATTGGTACATAGTTAATTATTATGATACTGTTGTAAATAATTAAAAGATATAAAAACAATAAAAGTGAGAGAATTATAATTATTTATATTTTCTCACTTTTCTATAGAATAATATAAAATTAATTATTTAAATCACACTTTAAATTGGGGGAAAATTATAATTAATTTTCAAAGTGATAAAACAACAACAACAACAATAATAAAAAATTATTATTCTTATTATTGCTAATAAAAATTGTTCGCTATAAGGCTCTGTCAAGTAAACTTGCCAGAGGCTCACAATTTTTATAGTTAG
>CASGDY010000100.1 GCA_949300355.1 uncultured Brachyspira sp. | reverse complement strand
TCACCTTCAATAACCTTAACACTAACACCCTCAGGCTCATCCACTAACTTTTTAGCCAAATACTCAATAAGCTCTTTTTCTTCCGTCATAGCACACTCCTTTATATATTATAAGACGTAAATTAAGCTTCGCTTTTCTCCTCAGCAGATTCAGGCTTAGCTTGTTTACGATGTTTGCGCCTTTTTTCAGGATTTTTCAATGCTCTTTTTTTCTTTCTTTCAAGAGGAGCACCTTTATCTTTTTCCATTAAGCCTTCTTTAACAAGAATGCTTTTTACCACATAAGTTGGCTGTGCACCATTAGAAAGCCATTTTTTCAAGCCTTCTACATTCAACTTATATAATACATCTTTAGCTTTAGGGTTAAACCAACCTAGCTCTTCAATAAAACGACCATCGCGCGGGAAACGAGCATCTGCAGCTACGATACGATAATGAGGCTCATGTTTGCGACCTATACGTTTTAATCTTAATTTTACCACCTTTCTTTTCCTCCAAGTTTATTTACATTAATTTGTTTAAATCATCTATAGACATACCCATACCCTCTAGGGACTTTGCGAGCTTATCCATCTTTTTAGTACTGCCCATCATGTTTTTCATCATAGTAAATTGCTTTATGAGCTGATTTACATCATAAACACTTTGACCGCTTCCTTTAGATATTCTCATCTTTCTTGAATTATTCAAAGGAAATAGGGCTAATCTTTCTTTTTTAGTCATTGACTGTATAATAGCTTTATACTTTTTAAATTTCTCTTCTTCACGGTTTAGTAGTTCTGTATCTACATTAGCCATACCAGGAATCATAGATGTCATTTTACTAAGTCCGCCCATTTTAGCAGTAGCTTCTATCTGCTTCAAGAAATCATTATAGTCAAAATTATTTTCTATAACTTTCTGAAGCATTTCCTGAGCTTCTTTTTCGCTTATAGCAGCACGGGCTTTCTCTACCAATTTTACTATATCACCCATGCCGAGTATTTGTCCTGCTACCCTCTTAGCATCAAATACATCAATATCATCTAAATGCTCACCTACTCCGACAAATTTAACAGATGAACCTGTAGCATATTTTAGAGATAAAGCAGCACCGCCTCTAACTCCAGAATCGAATTTTGTAAGTATAACACCATTAATTCCAATATTGTTTTGGAAACTTTTTGCAACATCATAAACACTCTGACCTGCTGTAGAATCCACAACCAATAATTTTTCTGTAACATTAGCAGAGTTTACAACGCGTCTTAATTCAAGCATCATTTCTTCGTCTATCTCTAAACGTCCTGCAGTATCCACTAATATCATATTATACTGCTCTTTTTTAGCGATTGAAAGTGCTTTTTTAAGTATTTTATATGCTTTTTTCTCTTTAGTGTCTATATGATAAGGAACACCAACTTCTCTAGCTAAAACGGCAAGCTGTTCCATAGCGGCAGGTCTGTGAACATCAAGTCCTACAAGCATAACTCGTCTTTTATCTTTATAATACTTAGCTAATTTAGCAGAAGTAGTAGTTTTACCAGAACCTTGAAGACCGAAAAGCAAAGTTATAGTAGTTTTCTCAACAGGCTCTAATTTTAAACCGCTTTCACCCTCGCCTATCATATTAACCAAAGTATCATGAACATCGGCTACAAATTGATTAGCAGGCTCTACACCTTCTAATTTTTCTTTTCCTATAGCTCTGCTAGTAGCTTCTTCAAGAAACTTATCAGCAGCTTCTAAAGATACGTCAGCAGATAAGAGTGCCTCTTTTATAGTTAATAAACTATCTGTTATATCCTTATCTGTTAGGACTTTTTTTCCCTGTATTTTTGAGAATACATTAGATATAGATTTAGTTAAATTACCAAACACTAAAAAACAACCTTATAAACATATTAATTCCAAGTCATATTATACATAATATATTTAAAAAGTCAATATTTAGCACAATTTTACAAAAAATTATATATAATAATAATTAATATAATAATACATTTCAAACGTTACTATCAGTTTAATTTAAGTTTACTGCTTAAAGCCTTGCTTATATCCTTAGTACCGCTTGCCCCTACAGATGTTAAAAAGAATTTTTTATTCATTAATTTTTCATCTATAACCTCATTTATCAGCTTTAAATCTACTTTATCTATTATATTATAAAGCTCTTTAAATGAAATATATTTAGATGAATACAGTTCATGTCTGGCATTTTTATTCATTATAAACTCGGCACTAAATTTACTGAAAGCCATAGAACCTTTATAACTCTCTTTTGCCTCTTCAATCTCTTCCTCTGATATTCTTTCATTAACCAATCTTTCTATTTCATAATATATGCTTTCTATAGTTTCTGCATATCTGTCCAAACTAGTAGAACCATGTATCTCAAATGTTCCGCCGTTTATAAAGCTTGAATTATAACTGTATATATTATAACAAAGTCCCTTATTCTCTCTTATTGATTGAAATAACCTTGAATAAGAACTTCCTCCGAATATATCATTAACTATATTCATAGCATATCTTTTTTTATTATCGCAGGCATTATATGAAGACGTTACTAGTGAAAAATAAACCTGATTAATTTCCTGTTTTTCTTTAGTGATAGTTTTATAATAAAAAGGAAGCTCATCATTAACTGTTTTAATACCTTTATCTAATTTTATTTTTTCTAATCTTTCTACAGCATAATCAATATCAAAATTACCGGCTATAGATATAATTAAATTATTAGAATTAAAATGCTCCTTAAAGTAAGAATAAATTTTTTCTCTGCTTATTTTCTTTATATTATTAATATTTCCGCCTATAGGAAAACTCATAGAAGTACCTTTATAGGCAGCCGCAAAAAATTGATTAGCTGATATTTCTTCAGGAGTATCATTTGACATTTTAAGCTCTTCAATGATAACCTTTTTTTCTCTATTTATATCATCTTCTCTGAATGCAGAATGAAGCATGATATTTTCTAAAGTATCAACGGCTCTGTCAAAATATTTAGATATTATATTGATGTAAAAAGAAGTTAAATGTCTTGAAGTAAAGGCATTGAATATACCGCCTACACCTTCTATATTTCTAATAAGTTCTTTTGAACTAATTTTATAAGTGCCTTTAAAAAGCATATGCTCTATAAAATGAGTATAACCGTTTTCTTCTTTTTTCTCATTGGCACTTCCTGTTAAAAATATAAAACCTATAGATACGGTATCAAGCATAGGCATTTTTTCTAAAACAACTCTTGTACCGTTTTTTAATGTTAATCTTTTTACCATATTTTTTCCATAAATATTTTTTATACTAAAATTATTATATATTAATTTTATAATTTTCGACAGTATAATACATAAAATATAATACTAATAATTTTTAAATAAAAAAACCCTATTTAAATTAATAAATAGGGTTAAGCATTATTTAATTATTAATTTATTTTTATCTAATCGTATGATCTCTAATCAATGAAAGAATGTAAGAAGTATACCCATAACAATAGCACCGGATATTATACCTGAAATATTAACCGCCATCGCATGAAGAAGAAGACAGTTAGATGAACTATTCTCCTGACCATAAACATGGGCACCCCAAGCAGGAATAGGAAAAGCACTTAAACCTGCAGAACCTATTATAGGATTAACTTTTCCGCCTGATAATATATTAATAACTTTAGCAGCAATTATACCTATAGTAGTGCTTAATATCAAAGATAATAAACCGAAGGCAAATATTATCACTGTATTTAATGTCATAAAATAATCAGCTGAAGCGGAAGAACCTATTGCTATACCTATAAGCATTGTAAGTATACCTGTTAAAGATTTCTGCAAATTGATTGAGAAATTTTTTATAATATCTGATTCTCTTAAAATACTTCCGAATAAAAGAGCAGCTATAAGAGGGAATGAGTTTGCTAAAAATATTCCGCAAAGGCCCATAGCAATAACTGCAAATATGATTTTCTCTCCTCTTGAAACCTGTCTTAAATAATTCATAGGGATTTTTCTTTCTTTTGTAGTAGTTAAAACCTTTGTAAGTCCTGACTGAAGTAAAGGAAGAAGCTCCATATAAAGATAAGCTGACATAACAATAGCAGCAAAATATTTAGGTTCTGTAATCAAAGAAGCCATATACATAGCCAAAGATCCGTCAGCAGCACCTATAATTGCAGTAGCAGCAGATAAATCTTCTCCCAAATTCAAAGAGCTCATAATATAAAATACTATAAGTATACCAATCTGAGAACTAGCACCTATAAAGAAATTTTTAGGATCAGCAAGCACAAGTCCCAAATCTATCATAGTACCAACTGCAAAAAATACAAGTACAGGATAAACTCCGCTGTCTGCACCGCTATGCATTAAACCCAAAAAACCGCTTACTACATCTTCTGTCATTTTAGGAAGAGGCATATTAGCAGCAAGTATTGCAACTCCCATAGGAAGAAGAAGCAAAGGCTTTTTCTTATAATATATAGACATATATATAAGATATGCTCCTAAAAGCATCATTATAACTTGGGCTATAGTCGGCGGATAAAAACCTGTAAGTAAATTGTTAAAATCCAAACCTAAAGCTTTATTCATATTCACCCCTTTATATTACTTGATTTGTAATATAACCTGACCCTCTACAACTGAAGAACCTTTTTCAACATGTATAGATTTTACTTCACCTGAAGCAGGAGCTGTAATTTCATTTTCCATTTTCATAGCTTCCAATATAGCCACAACCTGACCTTCCTGTACTTTATCTCCAACTGCAACATTGAATGATACTATAGTACCAGGCATAGTTGCTTTTACTGATATAGCATTCTCATCTATTGGAACTGCAGGAGCTGCTGCTGGTTTTGGTGCCGGAGCTGCTGCTGGTTTTGGTGCCGGAGCTGCTGCTGGCTTTGGCGTATTTACTGGTGCATTAACTATAGTAGATACTGTTTTATTTGAAGCTACAGGTCTTATCTCCTCTACTGATACATCATAAGTTTTTCCATTAACTGTAATTTTATATTGCTTAGTCATAATATTATTCTCCAAAAAATATTTATATATAAAAAATCTCTCTTTAAAACTCTAATCAATAAAATTAATAGAGTCTTATAATCTAATTATTATTTTAATTTATTTACTCTGTCTACCATTCCCCATATAGGAGTTTTAGATTCTTTAATAGATGTAATAATAAATCTATTATTAGACATACCTGTATAAGCTGATATTGCAGCTGTAATCACCGCCACAAGTTCAGTATCATCTACTAAATCCTCTTCTTTAGTTTTACTTTCCTCTACTACTTTTATAATTTCTTCTTCTTTCTTTATATTTCTAGTTTTGAAAATCATTCCCAAAACTAAAGACAATATATAAAAAACTAAAGCAACTATAAAAACAGACATTATACCAAATATGGTAATAGCTGCATTATGTCCCATTCAATTCTCCTTTTAATTTAAAATTAAATTTTATAGAGGTATATTGCCATGTTTTCTAGGAAGTCTAGTTTCTCTCTTGCTTGCTAAAAGATGCAATGCATTAATCAAATAGCTTCTAGTATATTCAGGCTCTATTACATCATCTACATAACCTCTAACAGCAGCTCTGTAAGGATTAGCAAATTCTTTTTTATATTCTTCTATTTTTTCAGCTCTTACTTTTTTAGGATCCTGAGCATTATCTATATCTTTTTTGAATATGATATTAGCAGCACCATCCGGTCCCATAACAGCGATCTCAGCAGAAGGCCAAGCATAAACCATATCAGCACCTAAATGCTTAGAACACATAGCTATATAAGCTCCGCCGTAAGACTTTCTTATTATAAGAGTGATTTTTGGTGCAGTAGCCTCTGAATAAGCATATAAAAGTTTAGCACCATGTCTTATAACTCCATTATGCTCCTGTCCCACACCAGGTAAATATCCTGCTGTATCAACTAATGTAATCAATGGAATATTAAAGCTGTCGCAGAAACGAATGAATCTTGCAGCCTTATCTGCAGCATTAATATCCAATACTCCAGCCATTTCATTAGGCTGATTGGCTATTATACCAACTGATTTTCCGTCAAGACGGGCAAAACATATAACTATATTTTTAGCAAATAAAGGCTGAAGTTCAAAAAACTCTCCATTATCTACAACTCTTTTTATTACTTCTTTTATATCATAAGGTTTATTTGGAGCATCTGGAAGAACATTTGATAATTCTTCATCTGCTCTGTTCGGATCATCATCTGTATTTTCTAAAGGCACATCTTCTAAATTATTTTGAGGTATATAAGATAATAATTTTTTAACACCTTCTAATGTAGAAACTTCATCAGGAAACATCAAAGAAGCAACACCTGAAGTTTTACTATGAACAAAAGCTCCTCCAAGCTCTTCAGCAGAAACCTGTTCGCCTGTTACAGCTTTTACTACCTGAGGACCTGTTATAAACATGTTTGAACTTTTATCAGTCATGAATATAAAGTCCATCAATGCAGGAGAATAAACTGCACCGCCTGCACAAGGTCCCATTATAACACATATTTGAGGTATAACTCCGGAAGCCTGAACATTTCTATAGAATATATCGCCATAACCTCTTAATGAATCAATACCCTCTTGTATTCTAGCTCCGCCTGAATCATTAATACCTATACAAGGACAGCCTAATTTTATAGCCATATCCTGTACCTTACAAATTTTAGCAGCATGCATTTGTCCTAAAGAACCGCCTATAACAGTAAAGTCCTGAGCATATATACATACTTGTCTGCCGTTTATTTTACCGTATCCTGTAACTACGCCTTCGCCAGGAACTCTATTTTTTTCCATACCGAAATCACTGCATCTATGCTCTATAAAAGCATCAATCTCGCAGAAAGTACCTTCATCTAAAAGCTGTAATATACGCTCTCTTGCTGTTAATTTACCTTTTTTATGACGTTCTTCGTTTTTTTCTTTACCGCCGCCTTCTTCTATCTTTTCTTTTCTTTTTCTTAATTCATTGATTCTTTCTTGCATATTTCTTTAAGTCCTTATTAGATTTTTTTATCTAACTATTAGATTTTAAACAAAAATTTAGATGACTAGTTAAAGAAACATATAACTATTTTTTATTTATTGCAATGGTGTTTTATAACTTTTGTATGTTTTAACAATTTAGTCGAAAGTTTAATATTTTTTATACATAAAAAATATCAAATAAAGCAATAAAATATTTTTATATACTTCAAATAATATTATATTTTATACTGCAAACATATATATAAAATATTCTGCTAAATCAGATAGTAAAATTAACTATAAAATAAAAACTACTACAGTAAGTTCAGATGGAAAAAATTATTGTCTATTACTATAACTTTTACTCCTAAAAACGGCAATGATAAATTTGGTACAGATAATTTTCAGCAAGCTGTAATTCCTAGTTATATTACCTGTACTGAAAAAGAAGTTAAATACAATATAGAGAAATTAATGCATATTTGGATGCTAAATAACTTATACAGAAATCTTTAATAAATAAAAAATTAATTGATGATAATTAGGGCATTTTCTTTAATAAAGAATGTCTTTTTTATTTAACTAATAATAAAAAATTAAAGCTCTATTTTCTTAAAAAGAAATTCATTTTATATCTATAACTTTTGTACATTTTAACCATTCGGTCGAAAATTAAAAATATACAAAAAACACTTGAAAAAAGTTAGTCTATTCTTACAATTATAATATATTAAATAATTCAAATTACATTATAGCATATAGAATAAATAAACAAAAAACAAACTATATATAGTTTATTTTTTATGCTTATAATTTTATATAGATAGATACATAAATTATTTTAGGAGAAAATAAAATGAAAAAATTAATTATAATAACAAGTATATTGATTATGAGCTTAAGCAGCGGATTAATGGCAAAAACAGGATTCAGTTTAGGATTAATAATTCCTGTAGGTGCTAGTTTTGGAATTTACAGCGGAAATGATGCTTCTATTGTAAAATCTGATGCCGGATTTGAATTTGGTATTCATGTTCAGCCTGCTTATTATTTAGGATTTGAATATTTATCACTTGGTTTAGGTTTAGATTTAGGATATAACAGAGATGTATTTGCATTCAAATCTGCAATCGATGAAAAATCAAGAGGAGGATTAAGTTTTGACAGCTTAATGATAGGAGTACTTCCTAGAATAGATATTGCTTTTATTTCTATAGGTGTAGGTGCAGGTATAAAAATTCCTTTAGCAGGAAGCAGCTATTTCAGAGAAAGTGACGGAGGATATACTTCTCAAGGATATGACTATAAAAAACTTCAAGATACTTTTAAAAATCCTTATATACCTTATGTAAAAGCTGTTGTTGATTTTATATTACCTTATAATATAGTTTTAGGAGCTTATTTCTCTTATGATATACCTTTAGTTGAAACTAAAGACCCTGCTCTTCATGTTAAATCTTCAGCTTTTGATTTGGGTGCAGAGGTTGGTTTAAGATTCTAATTAATATGAAATAATATTTTGGGAATGCTTTTATATATAAGCATTCCCATTTTTTTTTTGATAAGTACATAAACATAGTATTTTTATTTATAAATATATTATTCTCATTGTCGATTATCTATAAATAATATAATTAAATAAAAGGATAGAAAATAATGAAAAAAATAATAACAATTACATGCTTATTAATTATTACATTAAGCGGAAGTTTGATTGCAAAAACAGGGTTTGAACTTAATGTCCTTTTACCATTTGGAATGAGTGTGGGGACTTATACAGGAGATAATGCTAAGTTCACAAAAACTGATGTTGGATTTGAATTCGGTATTCATATTATACCTGGATATTATTTTGGAATAAGCAATATAGATTTAGGAATAGGACTTGATATAGGATATCAAAAAGATGTATTTGCTTTAAAACAAAACGGACAGAATGTAGGAGCTTCATTTGACAGCTTTAATCTTGGTTTAATGCCTAGAATAGATTTAGCATTCTTATCTATAGGAATAGGAGGCGGTATAAAATTTCCTTTAGCAGGACTTTATTATACAAAAACCGGCGAATCTTCTATAGCTAATGCTGCTTTATTTGATACAAAAGGAATAGCTCAAAACTTTAATAATCCTTTTATACCTTATGTTAAATTAACTCTTGACTTTATACTGCCTTTAAATCTTACAGCTGGTATTTATGTTTCTTATGATATTCCTTTGATGGAAGTTAAAGGACAAAATTTAAAATTCTCAAGTGTTGATTTAGGTGCTCAGATTGGTATAAGATTCTAATATTTTATTTATTAGATTTTATTAGTCAATAGGAGGCATATAAATAATGCCTCCTATTTTATGTATAAAATTGTTATATTTTTTTACTTTAATTTCACTCGCCCGCCCTTTAGTCTTATAGCCTTAATTTTCAATTTAAATTTCATTTTTCTTTAATGCCTAATTAGAATTTTTTAGCTGCCCGCCCAAGATTTTTTTTAATTTATTTTTTTACTTACCGCACGAAAAACTAAATTAAGAATATAGTATTATGTGTAATCGAATTTTTTTATATTAGAAATTTTATTCACCGTGCGTTAAAATATAAAAACTAATTTTTACAAACTTAAAAGTTTAACGAATTTTTTAAAATCTATAAGAAAGCGGTACAAGGCTTTATTTTTATTGACAAGCAAAATACAAGCAGGAAAGAAACTATTTGAGAGATAGTTTTTCACACTTGTACCGCATTTCGAGCTTATTAAAATTAAAGAACAATTACTATTATTTTTCTTCTGAGCATACAGCTCCTTAAAAGATAGTATTATACCTCTATCCGCTTTCATATTTTCTTTCCTTACAATGCTGCAAAAGTTTCTCAGGCTTTTGTTTTGATAGCATTTTATAATTTTGCTTGTCAATTACTAATATACACAAAATAATTTTAAAGTCAACAAAATACAAAAATTTTTTAAATTAATTTTTTAATAAAATAAATTTGAGTAAAAGCAGTAGTAGTGGTAGTAGTCAAATTAATTGGCACGTTTCTTGCAGTAGTAGTTAACTACTACTACTACCTACTTTTAAACTTTCTTTTTGATTTAAAGAT
>CASGDY010000099.1 GCA_949300355.1 uncultured Brachyspira sp. | reverse complement strand
TCAAAAATTTTATTTCTTCGTCTGTTAAATTAAAATCCATATTATTATTATACAATATATTAAAAATATTGACAAACTTAAAAATTTTCAGTATATATATTTATTATACAATATGTATATTGCAATTTTTTATTTTTATACAGTTAAGATTAAAAATATAGATTATAAATTTTATTGATAGCGTTTTACATATATATTATTTTTGTTTTAAATGCAATATAATTTTATATAAATAAGATATAAAGATGCAGTCCTTTCACAGAAGGTGTACTTAGTATGAGTAACAACCGAGTAGATGACTATTCGAAAAAAGAATTGCTGTTTGGCACAAATGTGAAGCCCAAATTATAATAAAAAGATATTAAATTAAAAAATTATAAATATTAAAAAATTGAGTTTTGAAACAAGTCTATTAATTAATACAAAAAAGCACCCTCATTTATAATAAATGAAAGTGCCTTATAATTATTTATTTTTTAATTATTATTTTACCAAGCTAGAGAAATCAAGCATATTTTTGAAAATTTTATCAACTGAAGAAAGTAAAGCTATACGGTTATTTTTAATTTTTTCATCATCTACATTTACCATAATATCTTTGAAGAATTTATCTAATGGTTCATAAAGACTAGCTAATAAAGCAAATGTTTTTTCATATTCTCTATTTTCCATAAGTTTATTAACTTCATTTAATTTTTCTTTATATGTATTGTATAGAGATTTTTCAGCTTCTTCTTTTAATAATGATTCATCTAAATTAACATCTTTAGCTGATTTAATCATATTCTTAATTCTTTTAAATACCAATAAAAGATTAGAGAATAACTCTTCATTTTTCTTTCTAAATGCATCAATAGCTTCTATTTTTAAGTAAGCATCATACATATCATCTATACCTGTAGAAAGAACGCCTGCAACAGAGTCTTTAGCAAAATCAATATCATTTTCAAAACGAGATTTAAAGAATTCAAATATATCTTTTACTAAATCTTCGCTCTTATTATTTTTAGCATCTTTAGGCATAGAGTTGATAGAATCTTCTATTAACTTTTTAAGATTAACATGCTTTTTAGATTTTGTAAGTATATTAATAATCCCTAAAGCCTGTCTTCTTAAAGCATTAGGGTCTTGAGAACCTGTTGGTATATCTCCTACATAGAAACCAGCTGCTATATTATCCATTTTATCAAGTATAGCTATAGCTTTACCTGTATCATTAGAAGGTATTTCATCTGCAGCAAATAAAGGTCTGTATTGTTCATTGATAGCTAAGGCAGCATCATCATTAAGATTCATAGATTTAGCAAAATATCCTCCCATTATACCTTGAAGCTCTGGGAAATTATAAACCATATTACTTACTAAATCTGATTTCATGTATTTAATAGCTTTAAGTATATTTTCTTTATCTTTTTCATAGCCTAAAAGTTTTATTAAAAGTTCTGAGTTTTTCTCAAGTCTTTTTACTTTATCGGCAACGCTTCCAAGCTCTTTTCTAAACATTAGCATTTCAAGTCTTTCATTCATTTCGTCCATACCTTTTCTAATGTCTTCTTGGTATAAGAATCTTCCGTCTGAAAGTCTTGCTGTTAATACTCTTATATTTCCTGCTATTATCTGAGGAGTTTTAGGCTGATTTGCTGTTATTACAAATAAATTAGTTAAAGTACCATCTTTTTTGCATAATGGGAAATACTTTTGATGTTCAATCATTTCACTAGTTAAAACTTCTTTAGGAACTTCTAAAAATTTAGAATCGAATTCAGCAGTGAGTAAGTAAGGCTCTTCTACCAAATCCACAACTATTTCAGATACTTTTTTCTTTGAAACAGCTTCATATCCATGTTCTTTTTCAATATTTTCTAATTGATTTATAATGTTTTCTAATCTTTTTTCTCTTGAAACTACAACATGTTTTTCTAATAATATTTTTTCATAATCTTTAGGATTATTAATTTCTTTAAATTCAGGTGAAAGAAGTCTGTGTCCTGTTACTTTATTATTAGTTTCTATTCCTGCAACTGAAGTTTTAATGATTTCATTTCCGAATAAAGCAAGCACATTTCTTATAGGGCGTACAAAAGCAAAATCTTTGTTTCCCCATCTCATTTTCTTTTTAAAATCTATACTTGAAACTATGCTTTCTAATTTTTCTTCAAATAGTTTTTTAGTTTCTATACCTTTTTTTTCTTTTTTTACAAATATATATTTTTTTCCATTTACTTCTTTTGTATATGGCTTATCAAATGATTCATTTTCATCTATATTTTTTACTGAATTAGCGTCTATATTATGAGATTTTAAAAAACCTTCTCCGGCTTTTGTAGGAGCTCCGTCTTTAAAAGCACTTTCAAATAAAGGACCTCTAAACTCTATAACTTCATCTTTTGATTTTTCTTCTATATTTTCTGCTAAAATTGCCAATCTTCTTGGGGTAGTATATGAATTAACAGAACTGAAATTAATACCGTTGTTTTTTAAAGTATTTTCTATTATTTTTTTAAAACTTACACTGGCAGGATATGCAAAATCTGCAGGTATTTCTTCTACTAATATTTCAATAAGCAAATCTTTCACTTTAATATTCCTTAAAATAATAATTATTAATGTCCTATATTGTACATTTATAGTATAAAAAAAACAATATTTTTTGCATATTAATTTTCAATTTTGTTAACTAATTGTTTATTTGTAAGGTTATATTAATAAAGAATTAGAATATTTAAAGAAAATAACCATTATTTTACGATAATATATTGATTTTATATCATTAATTTACTATATTTATAAATTGGAAGACTTTAATATGCAAACAGTAACAACTAAACAAAATATATTAATAATAGACGATGAAGAAGACATACTGACTACCTGTCAGAATATTTTAGAAGATGAAGGCTATGGAGTAGATATAGCTAAAAATTATAAAGAAGCAGAAGATATACTCAATAGTAAAAATGTAAATTTAGTATTTTTAGATGTATGGCTTCCTGATGTAGACGGACTTGACATACTTTCTAATATAAAAGAAAAATATCCTAATACCATTGTAATAATGATGAGCGGGCATGCTGGTGTTGAAACAGCAGTAAGAGCTACTAAAATGGGGGCTTATGACTTTTTAGAGAAGCCGATAAGCATATCAAAACTGCTTTCTAGTTGTGAAGATGTATTCAAAGAAACTACAGATAAAACAGAATCTATAAATAATGAAGAAACTGAATCTCATCATCATAATAATGTAGGATATAAGGTTAAACAGAGAACTATAGCTAAAAGTATTGTTGTAAGCGGTTTTGCCTTAATGGAAGGAAGAAAAACAGCTTTAACATTAGTTCCTGCAGAAGTTAATACAGGTATAGTTTTTATTGATATTAATACAAATACTCATATAAAACTATCCCATAATAATATACTTTCTAAAGATAAATCAGGAGCGGTTAATTCTACAGCATTAATATCTGGAAACAGATATATAAAGACTACAGAGCATTTTTTAGCGGCGCTTCATATGATGGGTATTACTAATTTAATAGTAAAATGCGATGGTGAAGTACCAAATGTAGACGGTTCTGCTTTAGTATTCTGCGATGCTTTGAAAGAGGCTGGTTTTGTAGAACAAGATGACTATATAGAGCCTATAGTTATAGATCAGACTTTAACTTATGGAACCGTTGATGATAATGAAACTTATATAATACTTTCACCTTATGACGGTCTTGAAGTTAGCCTTCGTATAGATTTTTCAGGCAGTATAGGCGTACAGGAATATACATATAGATTTGAGAATTTTGATCAGTTTACCGAAGAAGTAGGAATGGCTAGATCATTTAATACTATAGATA
The DNA here is from genome assembly GCA_949300355.1 of uncultured Brachyspira sp. Lineage (GTDB taxonomy): Bacteria > Spirochaetota > Brachyspiria > Brachyspirales > Brachyspiraceae > Brachyspira. The sequence goes on along the minus strand of CASGDY010000099.1, from coordinate 6,419 downwards.
ATATTGATTATGCACAAAAAATGGGAATGGCTGGAAGCGGTATGATAGGAAGTCATATACTCCTTTGTGACGGAAAAGTAATAAATACTAAACTCCATTTTGATAATGAGTTTGTAAGACATAAAATTTTGGACATAATTGGGGATTTATATATTTTAGGAAGACCTATAAGAGGCAAAGTTGTCGCTAATAAGTCTTCGCATTCTTTCAATCATTCCGTTGTACATGATCTTGCAAATAGATATTTATGAATTTGATTTAATGATTAAAAATGATATAATTAATAACTAATTTAAGAGTATGAGAATATGTCAGAAAGCAGGTTAAGAACTAATACGGAAGAACAGAATAACATATCATTATATTTTGCAGATGCTAAAAAAGAAAAGCTTTTAACTAGAGAAGAAGAAATAGAACTCACTAAGAGATTAAAAGAAGGTGATGCAGAGGCAAGATCCAAACTAATTAGAAGCAATTTGAGATTTGTTATTACAATAGCAAAACAATATAAAAACAGCGGACTTTTACTTGAAGATTTGATAAGTGAGGGAAATTTAGGTCTTATAATAGCAGCTGACAGATTTGATCCGGATAAGGGATATCACTTTATATCCTATGCTGTATATTGGATAAGGCAGAGTATTTTAAGAGCCATAAATGAGAAATCAAGACTCATAAGACTTCCTCTAAATAAAGCTATGGATTTAGTAGATTTAGAGAGGGCTGTGCATCAATACTATTATAAAAGCGGTTATACCCCGGATGTTAATGAACTTGCCGCAATATTAAATAAAGACCCTAATGATATACTTCATATCATGTCTATGAGTACAGAGCATGTTTCTCTTGAGGGCGAATATAATTATGATGGTATGAAAGACAGACTCATTGATACTATAGAGGATAAAACTTCAAAAAATGTTGAAGAAACTGCTATAAATAAAGAGCTTATGGAAGAATTAAAAACTGCTATTGAGAGTTTATCAGATATAGAAAAGCAGATTATCAATGCAAGATACGGAATAGATCAGGAGAGAAAGACTCTTAAAGAGGTAGGGGAGATGTTCTCTTTTACTAAAGAGCGTATAAGACAGATAGAGAAAAAGGCATTAAGAAAAATGCATTCTCAGAAATACAGTTCATTAAAAGATTTCTTAAAATAACTATATCCTTTATTATTGGATCTATATGGAAAATATTGAATTATTAAAAATTATTAATCTTTTTTTCAAAGAAAAAAATAATATTCTTTCTAATTCAAAAATAGAAAGAAAAAAATTAATACCTAACCTTAATTTAATAGAAAGTTGCGTTGGTAGTTATAATGAAGTATACAATACTAAATTATTAGCTGAGATGCTTAAAATCAATTTTATTATTGATGATGGTATAGAAATTAATTTTGCAAAAGACTTTTCTAATTATATTATTAAAGATCAATTAAAACATAATGATATTAATACCAGTAATGATATAAATATTGATACTGAGATAATGACAAAAAAAGGAAGAAGAATTGATTTGCTTATACATAACAGTGATTTTGAAATCATAGTAGAAAATAAGATCAATGCTAATGAATTAGAAAATCAATTAGAAGACTATTATAATGATAGACTTAATTATATAAATAAAGATAAATTATTCATTATATTTTTAACTAAAGATGCTCATAAACCATTTTCATTAGATGAAAATTTAAGATCCGAATTGGAAAAATATAGCAGAATTTGTTATCTATCACATAATTCTATTGCTGATTTTATAGAAAGAAATATTTTAAATAGGTATGATTCTTTAAAAAAAGATAAATACATATCAATTTATTCTGCTTTAATTCAAATGAGGGATAATGAAAAAAATATAAGCAGCAATAAATTAGAGGTAAACAATATGGAAAAAAATATTATAGATACATTCTTTAAAGAAAATAATATTTATGAATCATTAAATAACATATATGATATAGAAGAATGTTCAAACTTATTTTTAGATGCTGCTTATTTAATTAAATCAAGAAAAATACAATTAAGTCCTATAAAAAATCAGATAGGAATTATCAGTAAGACTATTGAATATTTAAAAAATAAAGATTTACAAAATAAAGATTGTATATATTTAGATGAAGCAATATTTAAAGGAAATATTATTAATAATAGAGATGCTAATTCTTTGCCTATAAATATTAATATAAATAATAATATTTATATTAAATTATTTATTAATATGAATTGCTGCTATGTAGCTGTATTTTCAAATATAGATGAAATAATAGTAAAATTAAACACTCCAGAAATTAAAGAAGAAATAAAAAAAATATTCGGCAATTATAAATTAGAAGAAGGTAAAAATAATACAGAAGAAAAAGATGATGATTGTTATGTTTATTATTTTCTTATAGGCGAAAACGATAATTATGAAGAAATAGGCAACATTATAATAAATCTTTATAATTATTTGAAAGAACAACATTTCTAATTATTTTCATTATGTCAGGGCTTTATATACATATACCTTTTTGTACATATAAATGCAGTTACTGTAATTTTTATTCTATTGTAAATAATAATGATATAGAAATATATAAAAAATACATAGAAAGCTTAATATCAGAATTAAAATTAAGAATATCAGACTATAAATCAGAAATAGAAACAATATATTTCGGAGGAGGCACTCCATCTGTATTGGGTGCTGGTTTATTAAAATATTTATTAGATAATATATTAAATATTGTATACAGTCATAATAAAGATTTAAAAAATACAAATTTTATAAAAGAAATAACTATTGAATCTAATATAAATGATATAAATGCTGAATATATTAATTTTTTAGAGAATATACCAAATATAAGGCTTTCTTTAGGCATACAGACTTTCAATGAAAAGAGTTTAGATATTATAAATAGGCATACCGATAAGAAAGATATTATAAATACACTTAAACTAATAAATAACTCCTCTTTAGAAAATATATCTCTTGATTTTATATGCGGACTTCCTATAAATAGTGAAAATCAAATAAGAGATGATATATTATTTTCATTAGATTTGCTTCCTAAAATTAAGCATTTTTCACTTTATTATTTGGAATTAACCGATTCGCTTCAAAGAAAATGGAAAGATTTGATGCCTAATGAAGAAGAATCTGCGATATATTATAAAAAAGCCTCTGATACTTTGGAAGGACTTGGATTTAAAAGGTATGAAGTTTCAAATTATTCTCTTTCTGATTATAATTCTATTCACAATAGCAATTATTGGCTTTTGAAAGATTATATAGGCATAGGAGTATCTGCTGTAGGCTGCTATAATAATAATAGATATAGTAATGTGAAAATTCTTAAAGAGTATTTTAATTTTATTGATAATGATAATCTTCCTGAAAAAGAAAATGAATATTTAGATATAGATACTAGAAAAAAAGAATTTATATTCCTTTCACTAAGAACAGTAAAAGGGATAAATATTAATGAATATAATAATTATTTTAATGAAAAATTTTATGACAAATATTATCACATTATAAATAATAATAGCAAATATTTTAATATATCTAACAATTATTTATCTATAAAAAAGTCCTATTTTGATTATGTTGATGAGATTAGTATATTGTTATTTTGATTTATTTAAAGATTCTTGAAAGTTTTTATCATTTATAAGATATTTATCGACTATTACTGCTAATGCACTGTCTTCTTTTTTTAATTCCTTTGCTCCTCTTGTTATTGAACAAAGACTAGCATTTAAATGTTTAGCAATTTCATATTGAGGCATCTTTTTCCTGAGTAAGGTGACTATCCTCAATCTTTGCTGTATCATATCTTGTTCATCCTTTGTGAATAGTTCTGCTAGAAGTTTCTTAATGAATTCTTCGTTATTTTCAGTTGCTAGAATATGTGCTAATAGCTCCATTTTTATGTCTCCTTAAAATTATTACTATTTATAATACTACTATATTAAGTATAGAATAAATATTAATTTTTTCAAGTAAATTTCGTATTATTATATATAATAATGTTACAAGTATATATAAATTACTGTTTTATTAATTAATATCAAGGTAAATTTATGAAAAAGTCTAATAAAAATAGCAAAAATATTAAAAAAAATTCTACTAAAGAAAATAATAAAAATAATCTATTTATTATTTTTTTTGCTGTATTTGTTTTGTTTGCTGTATTTATATATAATTATTATAATAAAAAAATTAATTCTATACAAAATATCAATGAAGTTGATTCTAAAGGTCTTACAATAGTTATGAAAGCATTGCTTAATGAGAATAATCAATTAAATATTAATGATATAAAAAGACTTATAAGGGATAATAGAAAAAATATAGATTATAAAATCAGAGATAGTGAAAGTAAAACTCTTTTAATGTATGCAGTATTTAACGGAGATACTGAAATAATAAATGACATAGCTAAATACGGTAATCAATTAGATGAAATAGATAATAACGGAAGAACTGCATTACATTGGGCTGTTTATTATAATAAATATGATGCTGTTGTTGCTTTGATAGAGCTTGGTGCTAAAGATTATATAAAAGACAACTATTCACTTACTCCTATAGATATAGCACAGTATGAGGGGTATGAGGATATATATAAATATTTATCAAATTTATAATAATTAAAATATGTTGTAAAAAATATTTTTTAATGTTAGAATTAGTAATTAATATTATAGTTTTTAGAAATTAGTAAAATAAATAATAATAAAAAAGAGGAAGCAATGAGATTTAGATGTTTAAAAAAAGATATAGTAAAATCTATTGGTGTTACTGAAAATGTTGTTGAAGGAAAAGTAATTTATAATATAGAAAGCAATGTGCTTTTTCATCTTGCAGGCAATATGCTTACATTAACTGCTACTGACGGTTCTGTTTGGGCTAGAAGCAGAATAATACTTGATGACTGTGAGGGTGAAGGTGCTGTTGCAGTATATGCTAAAAAAATAAGTTCTATATTAAAAGAGATGCCTGACGGACTTATTACTATAAATGTTGAAGAAAATGAAAAGATAAACATAGAATCTGAAAACGGAAAAACTAAACACTTAATCATAGGTATGAAAACAGATGATTTTCCTGCTTATCCTGAAAGCAATGGAGATATTAGCTATATTATGCTTCCTACAAAAGAATTAGTTACTATGATTAATAAAACAATATCATCAATAGCTAAAGAGCCTTTTAAACCTGCTTTAAGAGGTATATGTTTTGAGAAAACTGATTCTAAATTTCTTGCTGTTGCTACTGACGGAAGAAGAATGGCTGTAATTGAAAGAGAATTTGAAGGTGTAGAAAATGGTTCTTTCTCAATAATTATAGAGCCTAAAGTTTTAAATGAGATACTCGTAACTGCAAATTATGATGAAGTAGAACAAGTTAAAATGGGAGTAGACGGGCAGCAGGTTTATTTCCAAGTTGGTAAATATGATTTCGTATCTAGCTTAATAGAAGGAAAATATCCTAATTTTAGACAGGTTATACCAAAAGAGTTTGCTTACAGTTTCAGAGTAAATAAAAATGATCTTCTTGATGCTATAAGACGTATCGTTCCTATGATTAATGATGTTCGTTCAAAGAGAATGATATTAACAGTTTCAGAAGAATCTCTAAAAGTAAAAGGTATAAACCAAGAGATGGGAGAATCTTTAGAAGAGATAGATATAAAATATTCAGGCGAAGAGCATTCAGTTGCTTATAATTATACTTATATTCAAGATGTTATAAAACAAATCGATTCTGAAATAGTAACTTTTATGGTTAATAAGGATTCTAGCCCTACTATGGTAAAAGAGATAGAAAGAGAAGATTATTATTATATCATCATGCCTATGAGTATAGGTGAGGAGTAATTTATTTTAAGAGGAAATTCTTATGGAAATTTTGGATTTATCTGTATTGGATAAAGAATCTAAAAAACAGATAATAGATTTTTATGATTTATTACTTAATAAACAAAAAAACTCTTCCAAAAATGATTTAAATAAATTTAGCGGTAGTTTAAAAATTTTGGAGAAAGATCCATTAGAATTTCAAAAAGAAATAAGAAATGAATGGAAATAATATATTACTAGATACAAATGCGATCATATATTTTTAACAAGTAGGTACTAGTATAAAATAACTTATATATTCAATAGACTTGTATATGATTTTCTAAGAATTGTGTTTTATGAAGTCTTCTTGCGAAGCATCCATTTAGCAAGATGTAGCCGAAATATTAGTGCTATTATATTTAATACATACTATAAAAAATATTAAGCTATAGTATTTGCGTTTTTTGCTACTTTTTTGTGCGTCAAAAAAGTAGATAATATTTTATAAACTACACATCTTGAGAAAATTAAATAATTTCAGTATATCCAAAAAAATAATATTAAAATAAGAAAATATAA
>CASGDY010000098.1 GCA_949300355.1 uncultured Brachyspira sp. | reverse complement strand
TGTTCTTCAAAGAATGCTTCATGCTTTATTATGTATTTTATATTTTCAAATAAATAGCTGTATAATTGATTTTTAATATTTTTATAAATTTCATTTCCTTCTATTTATTTTTTAATTTCTTCTGTATAATGAAATATTTTTGCAAATGCATATTTAATCATATCTTCTTTTTTATCATCTTCTTTTAACTCTGCTTTATAATTAGGATTATTTAAATCAATAATATTGCTTGCATATTTAGATTTTTCTTTATTATAAATAAGCTGATTTTCTTTATCATTATAATAAAGTACCCAATATAAATTCCTTTTATTTTCTTGTAATTTTTCTTTATTAATTTTTTCATTCATTTCAATTTGATTATTTTCTATTTTTAATTTGAATTCATAAGAATAAGGTGAAGTATATGAATTATTAAAATATTTATTATCTAAAACTAAACATATTCCTGTAGCTTCTTTATTCTCTTTTTTACCATAAAGCCTAAACATTGTGAGAGAATCTTTATTTCTTGAATATGATGTTTGTAATGTTAAAGCTTTTTCATCATTTTCTATTTTTATATCTATATTATTTTTATTTAAAATTCTTTCTAAAATTTTTCCTTCTTTAGGATCATTAGCAGTTGTTATATTATTTATTCTTATATTTCCGCTTTCCTTTGTATTTTCTTTATCATCTGTTTTTTCTTCTTTAGGATTTAATAATAAAGTAAGAATATCCAAAGATGTATAATGAGATATTTCTATATTATTATTTTCTTTTTCAGTATCAAAAGTTAAAATTTTAAGTAAAAAATATTCGTGTAGTAAAAGATATTTTATATTTTTTCTAAGCTCATCATCAAAATTTTTACTCTCATCAAAACGAGAAATTAAATTTGTTATTGGTTCATTTTTCCATAATTCATTATTTTTTATATCAACTATAAATTTAAATAATTTTTCAATATCTTCATATTCTTCAAATAATTGTAATATTTTTATTATATATGTATTTATATATATATTATTATCTTTATTTATATATAAAAAGCTATATGGATTTGCTCCTACTATCTTAGTAAAATCTTCTATAGAACTCTCATATATTCTCAATTTTAATTTTATAATTCCTCTATTAAAATAAGCACTTGTATAATATGGATTTATTTCTATTGCCATATCAAAATCTTTTATTGCTTCTTCATATTTTCCTAATATTGATTTTACAACTCCTCTATCAAGATATGCTTTTCCATTATTTTGATTTAGTTCTATAGATTTATTGAAATTTTTTATTGATTCTTCATATTTCTTTAAATATATTTCTGCTATACCTTTGCTAACATATACATCTGGATTTTTAGGATTCATTTCTATTAATTTATTAAAATCCTCTATAGATTCCTCATACCTTTGTAAATTTAACTTTGAAATACCTCTACTAAGGTAGTAATTTTGATGAGTTGGACTTAATTCTATAGCTTTATCAAAATCTTCTATAGATTCTTCATATTTTTCTAGGTTAAATTTTAAAAGCCCTCTTTTAAAATAGGCATCCTCATATTTATTATCTAGTTCTATGGCTTTATCTAAATATTTTATGGCTTCTTCATAATTTTTTAATTTTAATAGACATTCAGCAATATAAAGATATGCTCTTTTAATATCTGGATTTAATTCTAAAGACTTCTCATAATATTCTATAGCATTCAAGTATTCTTTAAGATGAAAATTACAATTACCAATATTAAAATATGCATCTACATTATTAGGATTTAATTCTGATACTATAATATAATCTTCTCTAGCTTTTTCATATATTTCTAAAATAGAGTTTAAAAAAGCTCTATTAAAATAAGCTTTTTCATTATTTGGATTTAATTCTATTACTTTATTCAAATTTTCTATAGCAGTATTATAATCTTTTAATTCAAAATAGCAGTTTGCTTTTTGAAAATATGCATCTGTATCTTTATCATCTTTTTCAATAGCTTCATCACATAGTTTTATTATTTCTGTAAAATTATTTTCTAATCTTAATTTATGTATTTTTGTTTTTAATTCTTCAGTCATAAAATAATCCAAAATATTTTTAATTATTATAAAGCATTATAAAAATATTAAAACAATATATAGTTTATTGACATCTAAAATTAATAAACTTTAATGCGATTATAAAAAATGATTTAGAATTCTATACATATTGTATAATAATTAATTTTAATATAGAAAATCGCAGTCTTTTTGCTTCTTTGTGACAACAAAAGAAGTGGGGGTGTGGTGGCTAGTCCCCACAAATAATAAAAATTAACAAACTTAAAAATTGTTGTATATCATATATAAAATAATCAATTAATAATAACATCTTGTAAATACCATTATGATAAATGATTGTTTCATACTGTAAAATTATCAACATAGCATTATTATGAATAGAAATTTCTAATCAAATTCGCTTGAAATTCTTAAAAAATATTAATATAATAGCCCTTGTGTGTTTTATAGAAATTTTTTTATTATTACAAAAATTTTCATAAAATATCTATTTTTTAATAATAGAATAAGGAGTTAAAAATGGCTTCAGTAATTATTGTAGGCACTCAATGGGGTGATGAGGGTAAAGGTAAAATAGTTGATTATCTTGCTGAAAATTGCGAATATGTTGTTCGTTCTCAGGGCGGAAGTAATGCCGGTCATACTGTTGTTGCGGATAATGTTAAATATAAATTAAGACTATTACCTTCAGGTATACTTCATAAAGATAAAGTTTGCGTAATTGGTAATGGCGTAGTTATAGAGCCTAAAGTTTTTTTAAGTGAAATTGATTCTTTAATAGAGAAAAAAGTTAATATATCAAATCTTAAAATATCAGACAGAGCCCATGTTCTTATGCCTTATCATAAAATTTTAGATGGGCTTCAGGAAGAGGATCTTGGAGAAAATAAACTCGGCACTACTAAAAACGGCATAGGTCCTTGCTATATGGATAAATCAAGCCGTTTGGGTATAAGAATAGTTGATTTAATGAATAAAGAAACATTCGCTAAAAAATTAAAGTTTAATGTTGAGCTAAAAAATAAATTACTCAAAAAACTTTATAATCATGAAGGCGTTAATTATGATGAATTACTAAAAGAGTATTTAGAATATGCTGATAGATTAAGACCTTATGTTGCTGACACTACTGCTATATTAAATAAAGCTATAAAAGAAAAGAAAAATATATTATTTGAAGGTGCTCAGGCTACTATGCTTGATTTGGATCATGGTACTTATCCTTTTGTAACTTCATCTTATCCTGCTGCCGGCGGAGCTTGTACAGGTTCCGGAGTAGGCCCTAGAAAAATTGATAATGTTATTGGTGTAGTTAAGGCTTATTCTACAAGAGTTGGAGAAGGTCCTTTCCCTTCAGAGCTTTTTGATGATGTGGGACAGCTTATAAGAGATAAAGGCGGCGAATACGGTACTGTTACAGGAAGAGCAAGAAGATGCGGCTGGCTTGATGCTTGCGTTGTTAAATATGCTTCCTATGTTAATGGACTTGATTCTATTGCCATAACTAGACTTGATATATTAGATGAATTGGATAAATTAAAAATATGTGTTGCCTATAAATATAATGGTGAAATATTGGAAGGATATCCTGCAGATTTAGAAGTGCTTTCAAAGGCTGAACCTGTATACGAAGAGTTCGAAGGCTGGAAAACTAGCACAAGAGATATAAGAGAATACGATAAACTTCCGGAAAATGCTAAAAAATATCTCAAGAGATTAAGCGAAGTTATTGAAACAGATATATCTATTGTTTCAGTAGGTGCCGGAAGAGATGAAACTATAATAGTTAAGAAGATTTTTTAATTTATAATATAAGAATTACTAAGTCTGTGTTTGTGTAAAACAAATGCAGGCTTTTTAATTTATTCTCGCCCTCTTTTCTTAAATATTTTACTATAAAATTTTAAATTTATTTTATCTTTCTACGTTATTAGAAATTATAGCATCCGCTTAAATTCATAATATACCCCTATAGTTATATTATAAAATTTGATTTTTTTTTCTTTCATGCTAAAATATAAAGTAAACATAATACTATTAGGAAGATTAGAAGTTATGAAAGAACTGCCAAATTTAATTACATTAATAAACTCAATAAAAGGTGAAATTTGCTATTCTTATATAAATAAAATAGTAGCCATAGATAAACAATACAAAGAAATGGAAGATATAGAAGGCCAAAAAATAATAGATGTTCTAAGATATGGAGGATACATGCATTTTCAGTTTTCTCAAGATGCCATGCTTGTAGACTTAGGTCCAAACGGATCATTCGTATTAACAGAAGATGATGATTATGAAAACAGCATATTAAAATTGGAAACTGATCATGGCAATTTCTTTGTTGTAGATGATGGGAATGATAAAAATGAAATAACTAAAATAATACCTATTTGGAAAGATTCTACAACAATGCCTCAAATAGGATATGACCCTCTCACTAAACAATTCAATTATAATTTATTCTGTCAGTTATTGGCAGATAATGATACTACGGTAGAGAAGCTCATAAAAAACCCTTTAATATTAAGCGGAATAGGCAATGTATATGGCGATATGATATTGAAGAAAGCATCTATAACTAAAAAAACTAAAACATCAGATGTAACTAAAGTAAAAGCAAGAGAAATATTCGATGCTATAAAACAAGTGTTGAGAGAGGCCTCCGGAAATACAGAAGAAGATGACAGCGACTCATCAGAAGAAGAATAATTTTTTAATTTTTTAAGTTATATAAGATAAATAAAAAGCCCCGAAATAATTTCAGGGCTTATTTTTTTACTTAATTATAAATTAATTAATAGAATAATTCAGGCTCTGCTCTTCTTTTAAACTCATCTTCTAAGTCATGCTGATGGTATAAGAAACCTTCATCATCATAATATCTGCAATGCTCAGGGCATTTCTTAATACAAGCACCGCATTTAATACATTTTCCAACATATTGTGTAATGTCATTAAAATCAATAGAAGCCAAAGGACATAACAGTTAGTACATTTTGAAGTATCTACTTTAGGCTTAACTTTTAATATATCTATAGCATGCTCATTTTTATCTTTAGGCATATAATAAGGACGAATAGGGTCGTTACCTCTAACTTTAATAGGATCTTTAGGAATATCATTAATGTTTTTAATTTTTTCCACAACTTTATCAACAAATTCAGCAGCAATAGCCATATCTTTTTCATCAGGTCTTCCTGCCCCAAGAACATAAGAAAAAGCATGCTCTCCTATAAATCCAGCACCAGCTATAGTGTAGAAACCATTTTCCTGCATAGTATTTCTAAGCTCTATTAAAGAATCATCAAAATTTCTGTTTCCATATAACACAACAGGTATCGCTAAAGCACCATTAGCTTTAATATTATTCTTATAATATGGAAGCATCACATTAGGTATTCTTCCGGCATAAGTAGGAGTTCCGCATATTACCAAGTCATTTTCTTTAAATTGCAAAACTCCTTCTCTTTTCTTTGGTAAACTAAAATTATACTTTTCAAATTCAACATTAAGTTTCTTTGCTATATTTTCACCTATATAAGAAACTATTTTTTGAGTAGTACCAGTGGCACTATAGTATATTGAATAAACTTTGTCAACTTTCATAATAAATATACTCCCTTCATGTATTTTTTCTATATAATAATTTATTATGTAAATTTATTTGAGCAAGTCAATAGAAAATATATAAAAAAGTATTTAATATTATATTTACATATAAAAATAAAAAAATAATTATTTAAAGTATTGACTTTTTTTTTATTTATTATATAATATCTAAATCTAAAGAAGAATTTTCTTGAGAATTAGGGCCAGTAGCTCAGTCGGTTAGAGCAGATGACTCATAATCATCGGGTCCGGGGTTCAAGTCCCTGCTGGCCCAATACCCTAATTAAATATCATTTACAAAAGTTCATACCCTATTATAACTTAAATAAAACTTTTTTCTATATAATAAATACCAAAATCAGTTCCTTAAATTAAGAGAACTGATTTTATTTTTTACACTCTATATAAAATTACATTTCTAGTTACTATTAAACTTCCATTAATTTTTTCAGGCAATTCTATTTCTATAGAATTATTAGAATCGAATTTTATATGAAAAATATCCTCTCCAAATTTCATATCATAATCATCTTTATCATAATTAGCTCCCAAAGATATGCTATGGCTTATCTTACCTACTATAGGTGCTATCGTAGTTACTTTTATATCTCCTTTTTCATCTACCAAAGCCTCTATATCTATATCAAAACTAAGAAAATTTTTTATTGTTGCTTCGCCTCTATAGAGACCATTTCTATCTTTTAATAACATACCAAACCTCCAAATACTTTGATATTAATATAATAACATTTTTTAGAAAAAAGACAAATTTAAAAAAATGTCTAATATTGAAAATTACATAAATAAAGACGGATTTTTCTAAAATTAAAAAAACCGCCTTTAAATTATAAAAATAAATTGATTTTATTATTTAGCTAATTTTGCATAGTAGAATTTATGGGCTCCAAGAGGATCATAAATAACATCAGATAATTTCTTACTAACCATAATAGGATCAGTATAGAAGTAAAGAGGAATTAATCCCATATCTTCCATAAGTATATCTTCTGCCTCATGCATAGCTTTCATTCTTATATCCTGATCTATTGTAGACATAGCAAGCTTCAATTTGTCATCATAAGCCTTATTAGAGTAACCGCCGTTATTTTGTACGCTATAGCTTAAAAATACGCCTAAAAAACTCATAGGATCATTATAATCAGCTATCCAGCCATGACGGGCTATAACATAGTTTTTTTCCTGTCTTGTAGTTTGGAAAGTAGCCCATTCCTCCTGTGCTATAGTAGAATCTATTCCAAGTCCTTCTTTCCACATCTGCTGAACTGCTTCAAAGATTTGTATATGCTCTCCTGAATTTGATTTGAACTCTATAACAGGGAAATTTTCACCATTAGGATAACCAGCTTCAGTTAAAAGTTTTTTTGCCTCTTCTAAATTCTTCTTATAATCTTCAGGCTTTATACTGTAATAATCACCGCCTACCTTTCTGAAATCTCCGTCAGCTCCTTCAGTATCATTAACTCCGCTAGGAACCCAAGCACTTGCAGGAAGCTGTCCGGCTTTAGTTACCTGTTCTACCAAATAATTTCTATCTATAGCCAAAGTTAAAGCCTTACGAACTCTAGCATCTTTTAATATTTCATTAGTGATATTCAAACAATAATAATATGTACCTAAATAAGGAGAAATATGCATTAAACCTTCGCTTTTTAAATTCTCAATATCCTGAAGCGGAGGATTATTAGCAAAATGCAAAGAACCTTCTTTTATTCCAGCAACAGCAGCTGTACCATTTTGCATAAGTATAAATACCAGCTTTTCAGGTACTATATTATTAACATTCCAATAATTAGTATTTTTTACTACAACAATTCTGTCATCTGTCCTTCTCTCTGTCATAACAAAAGGTCCGTTTCCTATATAAGTTTCAGGAGAAAGTGTCCAATTATCTCCATTTTCTTCTATCATATCTTTTCTAACAGGATAGAATGTATAAAAAGCCACCAACTCCAAGAAATAAGCTGTAGGTGCATTCAATTTTACTTCCAAAGTTTTTTCATCTATAGCTTTAATACCCAATTCAGAAACAGGCTTCTTACCAGAATTAATATCCATAGCATTTAATACAGGTTCAAATTGATAAGCATATTCGCTTGCAGTAACAGGATCAACTGCTCTCTGCCAAGCATAAACAAAATCTTCGGCTGTAACCTTTTTACCATCAGACCATTTAGCATCATCTCTTATATGAAATGTATAAGTTAATCCATCTTCGCTTATATCCCAACTCTCAGCAACACCTGGTGCTATTTTATTATCCTTATCTCTGGCAGCAAGTCCCTCAAAAACATGCTGAATATAGATATTTGCATCTACAGTCGAATTTAAAGCAGGGTCTATAGTTTTAGGTTCAGGACCTACATTAATATATATAGCTCCTTCTTCATTTTTCTTTCCTCCGCATGCTATAAATAATAACATCATGCTTATGGATAAAATCATAAATACAATCTTTTTCATGGCTGTCATCCTATATAATTTTTTATTTAAAAAACATTATATTTTATATTAGCTATTAATCAATGATTTTTTTTACATTTGAAGATATTTATATAAAATATTAAAATAAATATAAATTCTATACTTTATATATAAGAAATTATTTTAAATGCTCAAAAAATGTATTATTTGTATTATATACCACTTTACATTTAATTTACAATACTATATTTTTTGTAAAATTTATTTAAATTTAGCTTTACAAAACTTATTTAATGTGCTATACTTTAATTATAAGGGATTAATAAGGAGGTAATAATATGAAAAAGTTAAGTTTAATGGCTTTAGTATCAGCCTTTATTATGACTGCCAATTTATACTCTTTTGATTTAATAGAAGATACTTTTGACTTTATTTTTGATGATTTAGCAAAAATAATTGGTATTGTAGTAATAATAGCAGCGGGAGTATATATATTCAAAAAATATGTTAATAAAAAAGACAGTAATTCTGATGACAGATAATAAATGAGAAAAAATTAATGGGAGAAAGTAAGGAATGAAAAAATTAGGATTAAAAGCTTTTATTTTCAATTTGATTATGGCTGCAAATCTATACTGTTTTGATTTACTAGATGATGTAGATGATTTTATTGAAGATATAATAAAGCTAATACTCATGGTAGTTGTAATACTAGCTGTGATATACTTTATAAAAAAGGTTTTAAAAGATGATAATACTTCAGGAAAGATAAGAAAGAGTAACAGAGATGATGATTACAGAAAACCAAGCAGAAGAAGAAAAATTAGAAGAAGAGATGATTATTATGATGATGAATACGAAGATGATTATGATAATAGAATGAGAAGCAGCAGAGATTACGATGATTATGAAGATGATTATAGAAATGAAAGAACTAATAGAAGAGAAAGAATAAAAGAAGAAGATATACGATATGAATATGATATGAGAGATTATGACAGAAGAGAGAGGAGACTTCCAAATAATATAAAAAGCAATATAGACAGCAGAGAAAGTGATCCTAGATATGAAAAAGTTTATGAATTAAAACCTGAGTATAAATTAAAAGATGATAAAAAAAGAATAAGATAATTTATTTTTGATAAAGGAGGAATCATGAAAAATAATATAATGTCTGTTGTAAAATCAAAAAAGTTTATAATTATTTCTGCTTCTATTGCGGCAGCTGCATTATTTATAGCGGCTATCAGATTTTTAGGTTTGCAGTATTATATGTTTTATTTGATGCATGATTTTGATGAAGTTCTAGAAGCATTATTGAAAATAGCAGT
The DNA here is from genome assembly GCA_949300355.1 of uncultured Brachyspira sp. Taxonomy (GTDB): domain Bacteria; phylum Spirochaetota; class Brachyspiria; order Brachyspirales; family Brachyspiraceae; genus Brachyspira. The sequence goes on along the minus strand of CASGDY010000098.1, from coordinate 5,879 downwards.
ATTTGCTGTAATGATAATGTTTGCTATTGTTTTATTCAAAAAAATAGATAATAAAGATAATAAAGAATCAAAAGCAAATGAAAGCGAATCTAATAACGATAAAAAAGACCTTATAGTTGTTAAAGAAAAAAATAATAAATCTGCTAAAAGCCTATTTATAGTTATGGCTGTAATTGCTGTATTGGCTTTAATAGCATTATTCATATTCTCTTCAAGATTCTTCGGAATGCATTATATGTTATACAATTTAGATGATATCATAGAAGGCATTTTCCAATTAGTAGTTGTTGCTGCTGTTATAGGTTTTGGAGCTGTATTTGCTAAAAAAGTTTTAGAAAAATTATAATTTAATAGTATATATAATTATTAAAAAATAAAAGCGGCAGAGTGTATATACTTTACCGCTTTTTTATTTTTTTTGAAAGTTTAATTTCTTATCAACTCCCCACCCTCAAGGCTTATAGTTTTTATATAAAATACAAACTTTTAATTTTTTTATTACTAAATTAGAATTTATAAGAAACCCACCCAAGCGGATTTTAAATTTAAAGACTTTATACCGCGCGTAGAGTAAAATTGAATATATAAATTGATTACGAATTATAAATTTAAACTATATATAAAGTTTTGCTTACCGTGCGTTAAATAAATTTTTCAATCATAAAAAATCAATAATCAAAAGCATCTTCGTCTATATCCATATAGCTTCCGGAATAATAATTAGCCTTTTCTTTTATCAGCATTAATTTTTTAGGTATCTCCATTAAGAATGAAGAAGGAATCTGCTCCATTATACCAGTGCTTACCCTTCGTTTTTTGGAGTATGTAAGATAAAGTTTTCTTCTTGCTCTAGTTATACCTACATAGCAAAGCCTTCTCTCCTCATCAATACCTTTCTCTTCTTCAAGAGAAAAATAATGAGGGAAAACTCCCTGCTCCATTCCTGTCATAAATACAACATCAAATTCCAAACCTTTAGCATTATGAATAGTCATCAATGTTACATAATCTTCCTTATCATCATTAGTAGTTAAATCTCTGTATAAAGTATTTTCTTCTAAGAAAGTTATGAGTGTAGCATTAGGCTCCATAGATTTATAATCATAAAAACCTCTGAAAAGCTCTTTAATATTCTCCTCTGCAGTTATCACCCTCTCATTACCATCGCCTTTAAATATTGAAAAATAATCTATATCTTTTAAAAACTCAAAGAATAATAATTCTATATGAATGCCTTCTTCGTTTATGATATCTTCTTTTATTTTTACAGCATATTCTTCTATAATACTTTTATAAGCTCTTATATTTGAAATAACTTTTTTTGTAAGTGATGATTCATCAATATAATCAATAGCATTGTAAAGAGTCAATTTTCTGGTATTTGCGAAAGTTTCAAAATTGCTGAAGCTCTTCTCCCCTATTCCTCTAGGCGGAACATTTATAGTACGTCTTACACTGAAGTTATCCCCGAAACCTGTCATAAGCCTTAAAAAAGAAATTGCATCTTTTATTTCAATACGCTCGAAAAATCCTACACCGCCAACTATTTTATAATTTATAGAATGAAGCCTTAACTCCTTTTCATAAGCTCTAGACTGGCTGTTTGTCCTAAATAATACAACAATATCCCTTGCCTCAAATCCATTATCAAATAAAGATTCTATTTCATTGACTACACTTCTTGCCTCTTCTAAATCACTGTAGCAAATCCAATTTTCTATTTTAAACTCATTAGGCTTATTTGAAAATACATTCTTTTCATGACGATTAGTATTATTTTTTATAACACTCAAAGCGGCTTCTACAATATCCTTAGGACATCTGTAATTTTCTTCAAGACGAATTATCTTTGTATTAGGATAGTCTTTTTCAAAATCAAGTATATTCAAAACATCAGCTCCTCTGAATGCATATATACTCTGATCATCATCGCCTACAACTGTTAAATCATTCTCTGCATCCTGTGTCAATAATTTTATTAATTTATACTGCTGAGGATTAGTGTCCTGAAACTCATCTACCAAAATATATTTAAATCTGTTTCTATAATAATTCAAAACTTTATTTTCTTGTTCAAATAATTTTATAGTATTTAAAATTAAATCATCAAAGTCCATTACATTTTCATTAAGCTCATACTCTGTATATTTTTTATAAACATTTTCAAAAATATCTCTGTCGAAAACTATACCGTCATCTATTCCATTTTTCAAATTAGATATAAATCTTGTTATAATTTTTTGCCCTATACTCTTTGGCACTTCCTCTTCTCTCATTATTCTTTTAATAACTGATGATTTATCGCCTTCATCTAAAATAAGAAAATTAGATTTATAGCCTAGGAAATGTGCATTCTCTTTTAATATTCTCAAACATGCAGAGTGAAAAGTTCTGATAAATAATCTGCTTGGCTTAATATCCGGAAGCAGACCGCATACCCTCTCTTTCATCTCATGTGCCGCTTTATTTGTAAAAGTTACAGCCATTATATTTTCAGGAGCTACTTCAAGTTCATTGATAAGATAAGCTATTTTTCTAGTAATAACTAAAGTCTTACCGCTTCCTGCTCCTGCTAAAAGAAGTAAAGGACTTCCTGTATGCAGTATTCCTTCTCTTTGAACTTCGCTCACATTTTCAAGTATATTCATAACATGCACCTTATATAAAATAGATACTCATTATATTGTATATTCCTTAATATTCAAGTTTTTATTACAGCTATATTGAAAAACATTTATAAATTTACTATAATGTATGAAACACTATTGATTAAAAAACTTTAAAAATTATCTCAATTTTTATAAAAATAATAATCGGATATAGAAGTTTAATATATCAATAAAAATATTTTTTCGGAGTTATTATAATGAAATTCGTATCCTTTGTTGAATGGAATAATACTGAATCTGTGGGTATATTAAGCAAGGAGGGAAATAAAGTTATTGCTATTAATGAAATAATATCTGACTTCAAATGCGATTCTAATCCTATGATAAAATTGATTAATATGATCAATGAAAATAAGGATATTTTAAATAAATTAAAACATGCTGAAGAAAATTTTGAAAGAGCATACTCTATAGAAAATGTTAAAATATTATCTCCTATAAGAAAGCCTATTCATGATATTATATGTGTAGGTGTTAATTACAGAGATCATTTAGGCGAAATAAAAAAGGATATGAAAGATTTTAAAGAAGTTAAAGCACCTGTTTATTTTTCTAAAAGAGCCATAGAAATAATTGGTTTTGGGGACAAGATAAAAGCAAGATTCGATTTAGATGAATGTCTTGATTATGAGGCTGAATTAGCTGTTATCATGGGAAAAACTGCAAAAGATATAAAGCCTGAAGAAGTTAATGATTATATATTTGGATACAGTATCTTCAATGATATCTCCTCAAGAAATATACAAAAAGAACATTCACAATGGTATAAAGGAAAAAGTTTGGATTCATACTCTGCTATGGGGCCATGCATAGTACATAAAGATGATTTTAAATTGCCTTTGAAACTTGATATAAAAAGTATTCTAAATGATGAAGTAAGACAATCTTCAAATACTAAATATATGATTCATAATATAAATTATTTAATATCAGACATATCAAAAGGTATGACTTTAGAAACAGGAGATATAATAGCAACAGGAACTCCGGGTGGTGTTGGAATGTCTTTTAATCCTCCTAAATATATGAAAAAAGGAGATAAGATAATTTGCTATATAGAAAATATTGGAGAGCTTATAAATTTCGCTGAATAATTTTTTATAAAATTATCTCAACGCACGGTAAATAGGCTTTATATATAATTTAAATTATGATTATTAATACTCATATATTTTTAATCTCGTTTTTCGTGCGGTGTATAATATTCTAAATTTAAATAACGTTTGGGTGGGCAGCTAATAAATTCTAATTTAGCAATAAAAAAATTAAGAGTTAATATTGCATATAAAAACTATAAACCTTGAGGGTGGGCAAATGTAATTAAGTTTTAAAACTTTAATTACATACCCCGCCCTTTATTCCTTTTAGATTAGTTTTGAAATTTCTGATTAATTATTTTTATATACTAACACTGAAATGTTAACACCCGCCCAAGTTTTTATTAAATTTTTAGCATTATTAAACGCACGTCTAATAAAGTTTTATTAATTGTCTAAATTATAAATTAAAATATTTTTATATTTTATAATCTAAATCACCGTGCGTAAATTTTGACAAATATGAATATATTAAGTATAATACATAGTAAAAGAAAATAATTTAATTAGGATATTTTTATGAGAACTCTATCTTTAAGAAAAATAAATGTTAATATTTTTATATTATTCTTACTAAGCATCATAAGTTTGGTTTCTCCTATTATAACACATTATTTCGGATTTAAAGGAACTGAATTTCTTCCTTTATTTTTTGCATTGTCTTTAGGAGCTTATATATTAAATCCTATATTTTTAATATTGCTTAGCTTTGTATCTCCTATTTTAAATTATTTTCTTACAAACATGCCTATGCCCCCTACATTATATTTTTTAATATTTGAAGGAGTTGTATTTGCAAGTGTAATAAGTGTAATGAAAAATAAAAATATATCTTTTATATTAACTTCATTATTTGCATTTATACTAGGAAGATTATCATCTGTAATACTAACCTTTATTTTTGATATAAGCATTAATACTTGGTTAAACGGAGTTATTTTTGGACATAAAGGAATAATATTAAATTGGATTTTTGCAAGCATAATGTACTTAATACTAAAAGATAAATGTAATGAATAATATTTTTACTGCTTATAAAAAATTCAGTATAGACAATATACTAATAACAGCATTAGGTGATTTGGATAAAGAACTTGGCGATGAATTAAGGGCATTCAAAAAAAAGAATATTGATTTTCCTATAAAGATAATAGAAAATATAAAAAATTATTATTCTGATTATATAAAAACAAATAATAAAAAATTTGACATTATACTTTATGTGCCTTCAAATAAAAATAACGGTGTAATGGACTTTTTTGCTGATTATATCTCTAAAGAGTTTAATATAGAAAAATGCGAATTTATAAAAATAAAAAAAGATATAAAAGAACAGAAATTCTTAGAAACTCTAAAAGAAAGAAATGAAAATATTAAAGATGCTTTTGAAATAGTAAATTATGATAAACTCAAAAACAAAAATATACTTTTAATAGATGATGTTTATGCTTCAGGTGAAACTATAAAAGAGATTATAAAAATATTTAAAGGATTTCAATTCGATTATCATTTAGAAATATTAATTTTCTGTTATAGAAATTATATATTTTTTTCTTAAAATAATAATTTTATATTTATTTAACAACTGTAAAAAACAGCTAGCTACTATACTAATATAAAATACTCCCACAATTCCTAAGTCAACAATTGTAAGCTAATTTTATTTTATCAATGATAGCTTTTTTCTTATTTGTATTATATTATTTCATAATACTCATTTTTTATTTGCGGTAATTCAATTAAAATGAATCCCTATTTTTGAAACAGGAAAGTAAGAAATATATGACTATTAAAAAAATGATAAGATTTGTTTAAGAGCCATAGATATTGCACAGTTTTAGTTTAAAAAAAAGGAGGTATTCCTTATAATTTAAATTATCACAACAAACAAAAAGGAATACCTATTAAACAATATAATACAAATCAGAAAAAAAAGATAGTATTAATTATTAATAAAGCTAAAAATAAAAAAGTTCAGGCTCTCAAATTTAATATTAGCATAAGAATTTATTACTATTGGAAGAAGAAATTAGAAGAAACAGGTAATATAGAAAATAAGAGCAGGAAACCCAAAAATAGTCCTCATAAATTAAAAAATAAAAAGATTATTAAT
>CASGDY010000097.1 GCA_949300355.1 uncultured Brachyspira sp. | reverse complement strand
CATGCAGTATCTCATACATTTCAGTACAAAGACTGCCGTAATAATTTTTTCTAACTTCACTCATTTTTATAACTCCTAAAATTGGAAATATATAAATTGCTTAGGGTCAAAACCAGCACCGTATTTTCCATATATTATAATGAAGAATAATAAGAAAAATATTACAGCCCATCTGAAATATAAACATTGATTTTTTAAAAATTCATAAATAGTTTCTTTCTTTATATATTTTATCAAATCAACTAAAAACAGCACTATCAAAGATATTATAAGTATATTCATTTCAAAATTGTCTAATCCTAATTTGTACAATGAACCGTCAAATAAACGCCATAAATCTATTTTGGTGAACATTCTCTGTATATAGTAAAAAGCGTCATGTATAGTTTCAGCTCTGAAAAATATCCAAGCTAAATCTACTATTATAAATGTAATAATAACTTCAAGAAATTTAAAACTAAAACTTTGTACTTTTACTCCAAATTTATTTAAAACATTATTTCTGAATTTCGATGTAATATCTTCTATTAAATAGCATAGACCATGAATAGCACCCCAAGCTATAAAAGTAAAATTAGCTCCATGCCAAAGTCCGCTTACTAAAAATGTTACTAATATATTAAAACTTCTTCTTATTTTTGAGCATCTGTTCCCGCCCAAAGGTATATAAAGATAATCTCTAAACCAAGTTGATAAAGATATATGCCATCTTCCCCAAAACTCTTTTATGCTTCTTGCAAAATATGGAGTATTAAAGTTTTCCATTAAATCTATACCCATAACTTTAGCCGTTCCTATTGCTATAAGCGAATAGCTTGCAAAATCACAATATATCTGCACAGCAAAAAGAATTGCTGACAATGCTAATTCTGTAGTGTTATAAATATAATATCTATTAAATACAGTATCTACCAATATAGAAGCCCTATCCGCTATTACCATTTTCTGAAAATAACCAAAAAGCATTAAAATAAGCCCTTCCGTTATTCTATGATAATCGAATCTTTTTATTTTATCCATGTTCTGTATTTGACCTAGCAAATGTTTTGAACGTTCTATTGGGCCTGCAACTAGCTGCGGAAAGAATGATACAAATAAAGCATATTTAATGATATTCTTTTCTGACTTTATTTCACCTCTGTAAACATCTATAGTATAGCTTAATGCCTGAAATGTATAAAATGATATTCCTACAGGCAAAATAATATCAAAAGGCTTCTCTATTAATTGTATATTTAATGCTGATAAAAGCATATTTATATTTAATAGAAGAAAATCAAAATATTTAAAAAATACAAGTATAGCAATATTGATTATAAAACTAAATGCCGCTACTATTCTTTTATATTTTAATTTTTCTATTAATATGCCGCTTAAAAAAGTTATAATAGTAGAAGTACCCATTAATAATGCATATTTAGGATTCCAAAACATATAAAATATATAACTTGCTATAAAAAGACAAATATATCTTAATTTTTTTGGAAATATCCAATACAAAATTAATGTTATAGGAAAAAATATTAAAAAATCTCTGGAATTAAATAGCATTTAACATAACTCATAATAAAATATAAATTTATAACTTATAAAACTACTAATTGTAATATGAATTATATAAAAAAGCTAGTATAAAAATGTGATATAATATAAAAATATTATGTTAATCAAAAATTCAGCTTAAAAAAGTTATATATATTTTCTTTTGCAGTATTCTCTAAATCATCATTATTACCATTTATAATGACATCCACCTCATCGCCTACCTTCAATTTTAACTGTATAAGCCCTATAATCTTTTTTAAATCCTTCGAATTTTCACCTTTTTTTACGGATACTTCACAGTTACTGTCTTTAGCTATTTTTGCAAGTTCGCTTAAAGGTCTTGCATGTATATTACTTATATTATTAATGATGTATTTAAACTCTGTCATAAAATCCTCTATTATTCTGAATTACTTTTAATAAGAAAAATTAAATTTTCAAAAGTTTTATTTTCTATTAATTTTTTAACGCTGTTTTCATTGAGAAGGAAATTAATAGTATATTCATAAAAATTTTTCAAATCATCATTTTTATTTGATACAGAAATCAAAAATACCACCTGAACATTATTCTTCTGCCATAATATAGGCTTATCCAATACAGCAACATAAACAAATGTATCTTTTGTAACAACCTCTATAGGGTGAGGTATTGCTACTAAATTACCAATATCAGTTTCTGCTAATTGTTCTCTTTTCATAACCAATTCATAAAAATTATCAGGTATACTTTTATATTTTTTTATCTCTTCACATATATTTTTTATTATTTCTTCTTTAGTATCTCCTTTTATATCAGTTGTAAACATTTCTTCTTTATAATAGTCTAAAATAATATTTCTATTTAAAGATTCAAATGTATTTTTTACATTAATAATATCATCGCTTTTCAAGAAATTACTTATATAAACTATTGGAACAGGCAATTTAAAACTAATAGGAACTGTAGAAAAAACATAATCTACTTTAGAAAAATCAAAGTCCTTTAATCCTATCAAATCCGCTGCATAAATATTTTCTATATAATCATTAAACTCTTTTCTATATTTTGTAACAAGTAAATTTGAAGTTGTTTTACCGCTTCCGCATACTATTAATATATTCATTTTATTTATGCTTTCTACTGTTTCTTCCAATCCTATTTGAAACAATAATGCTAAATATCCTATTTCATCTTCTGATATATCTTTGTTATAATAGTCCTTCAATATTGCTGCACTTTCCGAAGCTAATAAAAATGAAAGACTGTAATTATTTTTTATATCATTAAGCATAGGATTTTTTTGAAATATATTATATCTTATCCTTATATCCAAAGGTATCATATGCTGATTAAGAAGAAGTATCAAATTAAAATTATTTCTTAAATCTATTTTTAAATTTTTATAGACCATATCAAGCATTTTATCAATTATATCTGAAAATTTATCCTGTATCACTGAATTATAATTTTCATTAATAGAAAATAAATTCTTAGAAGCCATATGTATGGCTATAAATAAAATTTCTGTATCATTAAAGTCTATATCAATTTCATTTTGTATATGATTTATTAATTCTTTTGATAATCTAATTTCTTCAGCTATATCTTTAACAATATCATTTTCACTATTACATATAAATTTATTATTTTTTATTCTGCTTATTGCAACATTGATATACTGAATAAAAGTTTCTAAATTAATTTCTGAAAATTTTATTTCATATTTATCAAGGAAATTTATAATTATTCCTATTAATTTCTCATTCATATTATTTTCATATAAGAAATCATTTAAATAATTGCATATTATAAAATTTCTTATATCAAATTCATTACCTATCAATTTAATTCCGTAATTAGGTCTTCTCTCAAGTTTAAGATTATGATATTTTAAATTATATTCCATAATCTTTAATATATTTGTCAATGTAGTTTTAGATATATCCAAAGAGTCGCATATATCATCAGATTTTATATATTCGCTGTCTAATTCTATTAAATATTTGAAAATTATCCTAATTCTATAATCCATATCATTATTAATATTTAATATTAAATCTATAGATTTAAAATTATCATAATTATCGCATATTAATTTATATCCGTATCTTGGTTTAGATTCTATTTTTATATTAAATTTCTGCAATTCATAATTAATTTCTTTAACTTTTGTTCTAATTGTTTTTTCGCTGACATTTAATTGTTTTGATAAGGCTTCAGCAGTTATATATGAATCAGCTGATAATAATGATAATATTTCTTTTATATACTTAACATTCATAAATATAACTTTATTGTATCATTTTTGTTTTTATTATATACTTTTTCATAAAAAGAAAAAGCTAATAAATTACCGTATTAATACTGCAATTTTATTGTTTGAGTTATTTTATAAAAACATTATCCTTAATACAAAAATAAAAAAGGAGTAAAGAATGAAAAAGATTTTACTTTTATGTTCTGCTGGAATGTCTACCAGTATGATAGTAAAAAAGATGCAGGATAAAGCTAAAGCCGATAATATTGATGCTGAAATAGAAGCTGCAAGCGTTTCAAGATTTGAAGAATTAGCAGACAGCTATGATATTTTTCTATTAGGTCCTCAGGTTAAATATCTTAAAGATGAATTAGCTAAAAAAGCTAATGCTAAAGGAAAACCTTTAGATGTTATAGATTTCAAAGACTATGGAAAAATGGACGGAGCTAAAATATTAGATTTTGCTTTGAATTTAACATTATAATCTATTTAATAGGCTATTATACTTAAAAATATATTATGAATGAAAAAATTATTAGTTATATAGAAAATAAAATAGCTCCTATTGCAGCTAAATTATCAAATAATAGATATCTTACATCAATAAAAGATGCATTTGATTATATTACGCCATTTTTAATAGTAGGTTCTTTCATACTTTTAATATTTAACTTACCTCTTAAAAATGAAAACAGCTTTTTATATATGGCTTGGTATGATAATTTCACTACTGCATTTTCAGGACATTTCATTCAAATATTCAATGTAAGTATGGGCTTATTATCATTATTTGTCGCTTATGGTATAGGATATTCTTTGGCTGGCTCTTATAGTTTAAGCACTGTTACAGGAGGATTCTTATCCTTATTTGCTTTTTTGCTTATATCAGCTAAGTCAAATGCTTTATCTGTTGCTGAAGATTTCGCTAATATATTTTTAGTAGAAGCCGGAAGCAATATAAATGTATTAGATGCTAGATTTTTAGATGCTAAAGGAATATTCTCTGCTATAATAGGCGGTATAATATCAATAGAAATTTACAAATTCTTAGTAAGCAAAAAAATGACTATAAAACTTCCTGATTCTGTGCCTCCTGCAATAGCAAAATCATTTGAAATCATTATACCTATAGCTGTTGTAGGAATATTATTCCAAACAATAAATATAATAATACAAAAGAATATGAAGATATTAACTTCTGCTTTGATAGATAATATAACTTCTCATTTATTGTCAAAGTCAGATAGTTTAGTATTGGTTATAATACTTCTTTTAATTATACATATATTATGGTTTGTGGGTATACATGGTGCTAATGTAATAAATGCAATAATAAGCATAGTAACATTATCAAATTTAGCTTTGAATCAGGCAGCTTTACAGGCTGGAGAGGCTTTACCAAAAGTAGTAGCAGGAGAGTTCTTCAATGTTTATGTATATATAGGAGGAGCAGGCGCTACATTAGGTTTAGCAATAGCTATGGCATTGAGCAAAAATGCACATCTTAAATCTATAGGAAGACTTTCAGTTATACCGGGATTATTCAATATAAATGAACCTATTATGTTCGGTACTCCTGTTGTTATGAACCCTATACTATTTATACCTTTTATAGGCGTACCAATAATTAATGCTGTAATAGCCTATACAGTTTTAAAAATAGGCATAGTAGGAAAAATTGTTTCTTTAGTACCTTGGACAACTCCTGGTCCATTAGGAGCTTTCTTATCTACTAATTTGAGTGTTCCTGCTATGATTTTGAGTTTATGTTTAGTATTCTTATCATACTTAATATATACTCCTTTCATAAATGCTTATGCTAAAACTTTACCAGATAATGAATAAATGAGTGAGTAATAAATAAAAAAAGATAGGAGAATATTATAAATGAAAGAGTTAGGAATATCTATTTACCCCTTTCACTCAAAAATGGAAGATAATAAATCTTATATAGATTTGGCTTCTAAATATGGATTCACCAGATGTTTTATGTGTCTGCTTTCAGTTGATAGATCCAAAGATGAAATAATAAATGAATTTTCAACTATTATAAATTATGCTAAAGAAAAAGGCATAAGAACTACTTTAGATATATCTCCGGCAGTATTCAAACATTTGGATATAGATTATAAGAATCTTGACTTTTTTCATAAATTGGGAGCTTGGGGCGTAAGATTAGATTTAGGCTTTACAGGCAATGAAGAAAGTTTAATGACATATAATGAATATGATTTAAAAATAGAATTGAATATGAGCAATGATACAGATTATCTTGATAATATAATGAAATATTATCCTAATACTGATAATTTGATAGGCTGTTATAATTTCTATCCTCATGCATATACAGGACTTGACAGAACACTTTTTAAAAGCAGCATGAAACGTTTTAAAAAATATTCTATAAGTTCATCAGCATTTGTTAATGCCAAAGAAGCTACTTTCGGCCCTTGGCCTGTAAGCGATGGTATTTGCACATTGGAAGAACATAGAAACATGCCTATAGATGCTCAGGCTATGGAATTATTTGCTCTTGGTGTTGATTGTGTATTCATTGCTAACTGTTATGCAGATGAAAATACTTTAAAAACATTATATAATATGGACAAGAGATTAATAACTTTTAAAGCAGAATTAGTTGATTCGATTCCTAAAGAAGAAAAGAGTATAGTATTGGATATGCTTCATCAAAACAGATTAGATGCTTCTGCTGATGTTATAAGATCTTCAGATACAAGGGCAAAATATAAAGGGCATAATTTCAAAGTATTTAATGCAGTTTCTGATATAAAAAGAGGCGATATATTAATAGACTCATCAGAATACGGAAGTTATACAGGAGAAATGCAAATAGCTTTGAAAGATTTAAAAAACACCGGAAGAACTAATATAGTAGGAAAAATTAAAGATGAATATTTATTTCTGCTAGATTATATAAGTCCGGCTAAAAGATTTATTATAAGAGAATAATTTTACGGAGTTTATTACTTATGACACAAGATTATGAAACATTTATGGAAGAGAATGTATTTCCTATTATAGCATTAGCTGGAGAAAGTAAGAGTTTAGCTTATGAGGCTTTAAGACTTGCTAAAGAAAATAAATTTGAAGAATCCGATAAAAAAATGCAGGAAGCTGATAAATTATTACTAGAGTCTCATCAATACCAAACTGATTTAATATCAAAAGAAGCTAATGGTGAAAGTTTTGTAATAAACTTACTTTTTATACATGCACAGGATCATTTAATGACTGCTATAAGTGAAAAAAATTTAATAAAAGAGCTTATTGACATATTGAAAATGAACCATAAATAAATTTTTATTCTCAAATTAATTTTAAATGGGTATTATTTATTTAATACCCATTTACTTATTTTTATCATCATATTTTCTGCAATTAAAAAATATTTAAATTTTATATCAACATAATTGAATAATATAATTTTTTTTAAATTAAATAATTAACTTCTTGATAAAAAATTAATAATATTATATCATTTCTCACAATTGGGGAGCTTAAAAAGGCTGAGAGGAAGTTTACATAATTTTATTATTAAACTTCGACCCTTATAACCTGTTTATAACATTAACTTAATAAGTTCTATACTTTTAAAAAGAAAATTATCTTTCAATAATATAATTAACAGAATTTTCTTTATATTCCAAATATATATTATCAACTATTTTTTCTGTAAACTTATCATAAATAAGAATATTAATACCATTTGTTTCTTTTATATAATTCTTTCTATTAATAGATAACTTTTTTCCGCTATCAACAACTAAATCAGTATAGCGTCCTATTTCATCATAAAATAAGTATTGATTTGAACCTAATGAAGAATATATAAGTTTATTATTATCTATTACATAAGAAGCATTATTTGAATATACATTATCAATATTAAAATTTGTAACTATACTTTGAACAACTGTATCGTTATTTTTATAATTACCTAACATAGTAATACCTATAACATAATCATCAGCATTTTTTACTTTCTCTATATATTCATTAAAATTTGTATATTGCTTTAATTCAAAATTATAAATTTCTTTATAATTATATTTACTATCCATTTCCCAATAATAATATTTAGGGTCTCCCCTTCTATCAGGTAAATCATAATGATCTTTTAAATATTTACCTAAATACTCTGTAAACTTTTTTGCTCCAATGTAATTTAAATGTCCCCATTGATCGGCAAAATCTTTTGAAAAATCCAAATTATAATCAGAATAATTATCATTAAAATTAATAAAATCAACATTATATTCAAGTGCTATTTCATGTGCTGAATTAAAAAAAACTTGATAATCATTATTAAGAAAAGTAGGAGTTTTTATTAGTAATAAAGGTATATTATATTTTTTTATCAATTCTATAATAGCTCTATAATATTTTTCAGTTTTTTCATACATTTTTATTTTATTTGTATTTTCCATAAAATTAGTATTTATGTTAGTATATGGCTTGTATAATAAAATTTCACCTTTCCAGTAAATATATTTATTATATCCTTTATAGTGTAGAAAATCTTCTGAAGTTAATGAGGAATATCTATTATGATATTGATATAAAGGATTAAAAAAATAATTCCACTGAGATTTATCAGCACTTATCATTATAGAGTTTATTCTATTTATGTATGATTTAATACCTAAATTATTATCTAAAATAAATGAATTATCTATGAAATCTGAATATATGTATGATGTAAATATATCTATAACTATTAATTTTGGTTTTTGAGTTTTTAAAGCTTCTTTTAAGTAATAATATGTATTCCAAAAAGGTTGTACACCTCCACCTAAATTATAACTAGATATACCATAATCTTTATATAAATCAGAACATACAATATGTGAATAGGAATGACTACTTCCTAAAAATAGAACATCTATAGTATTCTCTTCTTGTTCATAAAATATTTTTAAAGAATATATACCACCATCATATTTAAATTTTAATATACTAGTAACTAAGTATAATAACAATAAAAACATTGAAATAAACAAAACTATTTTTACTGCTTTTATTTTCATAATTTTCTCACTTTAAAATTGAAAATATATAAACTGTTTAGGATCAAATCCTACCCCATACTTACCATAAATAATTATATAAAAAATCAAAAACAACATCACAAACCATCTAAAATATAAATTCTGTTTATTCAAAAATTCAAATATACTCTCTTTTCTTATATACTTTACTAAATCAAAAGATATAAGTATAAATAAACCTATTATTAAAATATTCATCTCAAAAATATTTAATCCTAAATTATATAAAGTACCATCAAATAATGCCCACAAATCTATTCTAGTAAATATTCTATGTATATAATAAAGTGCATCATGAATAGTTTCTGCTCTAAAAAATATCCAAGCTAAGTCTACTATTATGAAAGTAATTATAATCTCTAATACTAGGAAACTAAAAGCAGATGTTTTTACGTTAAACTTATTTAAATATTTTTCTTTGATAGGTTTTAACAGCTCTTCTATTATATGAAATATTCCATGTATAGCTCCCCAAGCTATAAAAGTAAAATTAGCTCCATGCCATAAACCGCTTACTAAAAATGTTACTAATATATTGAAACTCTTCCTAAACTTTGAACATCTGTTTCCGCCTAAAGGTATATAAAGATAATCTCTAAACCAAGTAGATAATGATATATGCCATCTGCCCCAAAACTCTTTTATTCCTCTAGCAAAATAAGGAGTATTAAAGTTCTCCATTAAATTTATACCCATTACTTTAGCTGTTCCTATAGCTATGAGCGAGTAACTTCCAAAATCACAGTATATCTGTATAGCAAAAAATACTGCCGCCAAAATTAAAGCCATACTGTTATATTCATAATAACTATTAAAAACTGTATCTACTAATATTGCTGCTCTGTCCGCTATTACCATCTTTTGAAAATAGCCAAAAAGCATTAATAATACACCTTCTTTTATTCTATCATAATCAAATCTTTTTATTTTATCTAAATTATCTACCTGAATAAGTAAATTTTTAGAACGCTCTATTGGTCCAGCTACCAATTGAGGAAAGAATGAAACAAACAATGCATACTTAATAATATTCTTTTCTGATTTTATCTCACCTCTGTAAACATCTATTGTGTAGCTTAATGCCTGAAATGTATAAAAAGATATTCCAACAGGTAAAATAATATCGAAAGGCTTTTCTATTAACTTGATATTAAATGCTGACAAAACTATATTGATATTTTGAAGCAGAAAATCAAAATACTTAAAAAATATTAGTATCGCTAAATTGATAATAAAACTAAAAGCTACTACAGTTCTTTTGTATTTTAATCTTTCTATTAATATACCGCTTAAAAATGTTACAACTGTAGAAGTTCCCATTAATAAAGCATATTTAGGGTTCCAAAACATATAAAATGTGTAGCTTGCTATAAATAAACAGATATATCTATATTTTTTTGGAAATATCCAATACAAAATTAATGTTACAGGAAAAAATATAATAAATTCTGTGGAATTAAACAGCATTATTTAACTCCAAGAAAAAAATGCAAAAGTATTCTATTCTATTTGGTTTGGTTTGGTTTGGTTTGGTT
>CASGDY010000096.1 GCA_949300355.1 uncultured Brachyspira sp. | reverse complement strand
TGCTTAATTTTTTATTTAAATATATTTTTCTTTTTTCATTATTTTGCTTACTCTTATCATAAATGCATTTTATATAATTGTATTCTTCTAACTGTCTTACTGCTCTTGAAATTGTATCTTTGCTCACAGAATAAATTTCAGCAAAGTAATTATTATTAGCCCAGCAGTAACCTTTATCATTGGTAAGTGCTGTAATTTCACCATAAATTAATTTTGATAACGGCTTTAATCTCTTATCATATCTTACGGCTGAAGGTATTATAGTATAATAGTTTTTGTTATCTTTCATTTTTAATCCTATAAAAAAACTTTATACTATATACAAAAAATATAATGGATTATAAGTTTATATTAATAATTTTTTATAATTTTTTGAATTTTTATTAAATCAAATGTTTAATATCATTATAATAAACATTTTCCAGCTTTTTTATGAAATCCTTATTTTTATTGTAATTAACTTTATCATTTTTTAATTCTCTATAAAGCTCTTTTATATCAAGAGTTTCTAACATTGACTGAAGTTTCTTTTTATAATTTCTGCTTTTACATTTATTATAAAATTTTAAAACACTTTTTGTATGTTTGAAAAAATCAGCATTTTCAAAAATATCTTCAAAGTATTTAAGATTATCAATATTCCAAGAAGTTAAATCACAGTTAAAATATTTTGTATTACTAAACATCTCACTCATATCAAGAACTTTAGACACATTCCATTTACTTAAATCAGCATTGAAATATTCAGCATTTTTAAACATGCATTTCATATCAGTTACATTAGATACATTCCAAGTTTCTATGCCGTTAAAATTATTTCTTTTACTATCTTCAAATAAATATGACATATCAATTATATCGCTTGTATCTATATCAGAAAGTTTTATATTTTCATCTTTAATATAATCCAATAATCCGAATTTATATTTAGGCTTGTATTTCATTAGATTTATACCTTATCAATAATCTTTATAGGAAGAAGCCTTTCTAATTCTGTCTTTGATACCTGAGTGTTTCCTGTTATAAGACTTAATACCTTTATATTATTTTTATCATTCAAGGCATTATAAATATATTCTAAATTATAATCTTTATTATAATTTCTTAAAGGATATATAACATTTACATGATTCTCGCATACGAACTCTTTTTCTTTTACTATTGCAGACTTTATATTTATATTTTTATGAGAGCCTGTTACCCTATTAACAGCTATAACATTATTCTTTATAATAAATTCTTTTGGAATATTTCTTATATACTGAAGTTTTCTTTTATTAGGTATAAGTATTTTTCCATCAACTATATTAGATGAATATATTAAAGGTATAGAATTATTTTTATCATCAGTGAGATTTTCTTTATACTTATTCCAAGCAATGCTTCCTGTTTTTACCTCATAACCTATTTCTTTTAAGCTTATAGTATCTTTATACGCTTTATTTAAAAATGCTTTATCCTCTGTAAATATTGTAATATCATTTTTTGAGAATATATATTTTTTATTTTTATGATTATTAGTTTTTTTGAGTATTAACAGCATAACCTTTTGATTAGCCATATAAAAATTATCAGAGCCGTCTACAATATGAAGATATTCAACACTGCTTATGTTCATTATATATTCTCTTAATTTACTGAAAAAAGCTCCATTATTCATAGAAGGAGGCACTACATAAGCTAAATATCCTCCATCTTCTAAAAGCTCCAAACCTAATTTTATAAATATAGAAAATATGTTAACTCTTCCGCTTATTATATCATTATGTTTTTTCTTTAATTCTTTATCTGGTTTAAACTCAAAATATGGAGGATTGCCTATAACATAATCATATTTAATAGATTTTTCAGTATCAAGCTTCAAAGTATCCAAACATTTTATATCTGCATTATTTATTAGTTTTTTGGATATAGCAACTAAACTCTCATCAATATCAAATCCGTATAGTATAGGACTTTCAAAATATTCATTACAAGATAGAAGAAACTCTCCGCTTCCGCATGCAGGATCAAGTATTTTTACATTATCTTTTTTTTCTGAAATAGATACTAATTCTTTTAATAGCAAATCTCTTATAGTTTTAGGAGTGAAGTACTGCCCTAATTTTTTTCTTTTTTCTATATCCGTATTTTTAAGATAATCAAAACTTTCTTTCGTGTACTCTTCTTGCATATATATCTCTTAATCTTTACAAACTATTACAAAATTCTATAACATTATTTTCGCATTTTATTCTATCTTCATGTAGAAAATAATCTATTTTAGCATTCTCATTTATGATTTTATTTTGTTCATAAGCACGTCTAACATAAACATTAAATCCTCTATCAAATTTATATGCAAATAAATTATTCCTGCTTTCTTTTTTCATTTTATTTTTAAAATTATCTTCAAGTTTTTTTATCTCTTCAAAAAATTTTATTAATTCATTACGTTCATTCATAGGAAGCACATCATCTCCTATAAAGAAAGTAACATCTCCCCTGCCGTAAGAACCAAATATATAAATAGCATTTGATTTCGGTAAATTACTATTCCACATAGGACTAGAAGATTTATTACTGCTGTATTTTATTTCTATAGCTATAATTTTTTTAGCTGTAAATATTAGAAAGTCCGGAAAATTCTGACTTCCATAAGGCTGACATATAAAGCAATTCTCCATACTCTTATCTTCTAAAGCATAAACATTATCAATCACTTTATCAGAGCTTTTATCTAAAATATCATTTTTTATAGAAGAAAGTATATTTTTTATTTCTTTATCAGAAGACATTCTCCTATTAAAGCCATGACGTTTTAAAGAGGCTTCGAATCTGTCTTCAAATTCATCACCCTCTTTACTTTTAAGCCATTCTTTTTTATTTTTCTGTATATCTATAAAAATATCACTAAGCATTTTTTTAATATAATTATAAATTAAAATATTGTCAAGTATTATACTTCATACTAATTGTTTCCACAACCAAATATCAGGTTTTCCTATACCATTAGCATCAGGAAAAATGCCTGCTATTTTATATCCGTTTTTCTGATAAAATTCATAAGGATGATTATTAAGATTTTTTATATTATTTAATATATATGACATATCAGTATTATTAAAATCAAATTGATGCAAATTGGTTCTAAAATCTTCATCATCTGAACCAAGCATTATATTAAGTACATTTTTTGATTTAGCCTCTCTTTCAATCTCCTTTAATAACTTAGAACCTATACCCATATTCCTGTATCCATACTTTACTATCATAGGATGAAGTTCACATGTTATATTTGAGTACATCTCCAAAAGTCCTGTATACCCTATCAATATATTATTTTCTATATAACCCAAAGAAATAAAAGACTTATTAATCAATTCTATTGTATCGTCTATACTATAAAAACCATTAAACGCTGCTGTCATCATCATTGATATATCTTCAGCATAGTTAATATTTTCTTTAATATTTATAAACATAATCAAAAGCCTTTTTTATATATTGACTGTTATTATCATTAAATATATAATCTCTAAAACATTTATCAATAATAAAAATAAAAATTATGAACAAAATCATTGTAATAATATCTTTAATCATACTATTAGCAACATCTTGTCAAACTTTGAATATCATTATACCGAATGATCTAAGAAAAATGCTTGCTAAAAATATTGATGAAGATAGAAGTCAAAATCCTCTTTATAGAGAGTTCAGGGCAGCTTGGATATCATCAGTAGTGAATATAGACTGGCCTTTGAAAGGAGGAAGCGAATCCGAACAGAAAAAACTTATTATAAAACATTTAGATACATTATATGAAAATAATTTCAATGCTTTATTTATTCAAGTGAAGCCGGATGCAGGAGTAATATTCAAATCAGAAATAAATCCTGCTACAAGATATTTTTCCGGTTCAAAATCAAGCGATGAAAAAGATGATTATCCTTTTGAAACAGATATGCTTGAATTCATAATAGAAGAAGCACATAAAAGAAATTTAGAAGTTCATGCTTGGTTTAATCCTTACAGAATGTCTTTAACTTATGATGAATCTAAAAGCTATGAAGAACAATTTTCAAAAAAGAATTTTATTCATACTTATGTTTCTAATAATCTTGAGCCTATATATTGGTATGATAAAAGACTTTATTTAGATCCTGGAGAACCTATAAGTGCAAAGTATATAACAGATTCAGTTATAGAAGTTCTTGAAAATTATGATGTAGACGGTATACATTTTGATGATTATTTTTATCAGAATGCTGCAAGAGGAAAAACTTATAAAGATTGGCCTGATGAAGTAAGTGCTGAAAAATACGGAGCTAAAAGAGGATATAATATCACAAATAAATCTGATGATGATTATGGAGTGAATGGGCTTTATGCTTGGAGAAGAGATAATATTAATAGGCTTGTAAGCGATTTATATAGAGAAATAAAATCAAGAAAACCTTATGTAAAATGGACTATTTCGCCTGCAGGAGTTTGGAGGAATAAAGATAAATTAGCAGAATATCCCGGAAGCAAATATGGAAGCGAAACAAGATCATATAATCCTAATTTTGATGCTTTGCATGCTGATGTTCTTTTATGGATGCTTAACGGAGAAAAAACAACTACTTTGAATAATGCCACAAGAAAAGACGGATTAAATAGAATGTATATCGATGCTATAATACCTCAAGTATATTGGACTTCAGAACATAAAACAGCACCTTTCGATAAAATAGTCAAATGGTGGGTTGATGAAGCAAAAAAATCAAATAATGGAAAACTTGCCGACATATATATAGGACATGCTCTATACAGAATGGGAAGTGCTACAAATATAGAACCTTGGCATGATATTGATTTGATGTCAAGACAAATAAATTATATAAGAGATGTAGGTAAAGGATATATTAAAGGATCTGCATTCTTCACAATGCATAATATGTACAGAAAAGACAGAGATACAGGAAATTTTGGAAATGATGCTATTGAATATGTAAGAGAAAATAATTATATATTCAAAGCAATAGTACCAACGATGAACACTATGAAAGATATAAATAAAGCTCCTTTAAAATTAGAAAATCCAAGTATTAAAAAAGTTTTCGGAGGAATTGAAATAACATTTACAGATCCTAATGAATATAAGCTGGATAAATACGGACATCTTCTGCCTTCATATTCTTCATACTATGCTGTATACAGAGAAACTATAGGAGAATCAGGAATAGAATTAATAGATAAAATAAGAAGAACCAATTTTAATATAAATTCAAAAGTAACATACAAAGATAAAACAGCAAATTCAAAGCAGACTTATATATATTATGTTACAGCTTTGGACAGAATACATAATGAAAGCGAATACCTTACTATAATAAATGATTGACAAATATAATCTAGTAAATATAATTAATAATATGATATTAGAAAATTTATATTATACTGACTATTATAAAAATCATTGGAATAAATACTCAATATTATTCTCAGATAAATATTTTGAAAATGAAAATAAAACTATATTAAATGATGATTATTATATTATACATAAAAAATATTCAGGATACATTCATCAAAAAGATATTATAGGATATGAAAGAAGTTTGTACACTAATCATGATAATAAACTTATTTACAATTACAGAAGCGATGATGCCAGAATGTTTAAAATAATAAATCATAATAACAATGAATATTTTGTTTTTAATAGAGATTTATCAGGCTTTTCTATAATAGATTTAAATAAAACTAGTAAAGAGTTTAATTTTTATTATAATAAACCAATAAATAAAAATGGAATCATTGTTTTTATGGATGCTGAGTATTATAATAATAAAATTCTTTTTTATATATTTTATTTATCAAAAGCAGAGAACGGAGCATTTAAAAGGGTATTCAATTATTTATTATATGACTTTTCTAATGGAATTAATAGCAGTCAAAATTATGTTAACTTTATAGATATAAGAAAATCAATATTAGATTTATACAATTATGAATTATATTTCACTTATAAAGCATATTTTGATAATAATGCTATAATAGCAGAAGATTTATCTAATAGTAAAAAATTTAATATTAATCTATAAACTAATTCAAAGCCTTATTTCTCATTAATATTAAAGCTAAATCATCAATGCCGTTTTCTTCCCCGCTGCATAATGAATAATATATTCCATTAACATTCCAATAGGCTATATATTCTTTTTTATTATTTGTTTGTATTGTTATTTCTATATTTGTTTCTTTATCAATATTTTTTCTTTCTTCTTTGAGATTATCAAAAAATGAAAGTAAATCATTTAAATTCTTAGAAGCTCTGTAATAATAGTTAATGTTATTGTAATCAAAATTAGATTCTGCAATAGTTTTATTAACGATAGCATATTTAACATTCATAGCATGTTCAGGAGCCGGCACACAGTATCCTAAAACAGCAAAAGATTTTGCAGAGTCCACTGGTACAATATCAAACTTTTCATTATTATTTTTATTATCAGAACATGATATAAATAATAATATAGTAAAAATTAAAAACAAAGATTTTATAATATGCATAGTTATCCTTATATTAAATACTCTAATCAAGATTAAATTATATTCAATAAAAAATCAATTATCTGCTTCTAAGTTTAGGGTGAAGTATTTTATCCAAAGCAAAACCTAAAAATGCAAATGACATACCCAAAATGGCAATTAAAATTCCAGGCGGTATTATCCACCACCAAAGCCCTGAAAGCACAGCAGAACCTTTCATAGCATCATGCAAAATCTGTCCCCAAGTAACTATGGAAGCATCTCCAAGCCCAAGCAATGATAAAGAAGATTCATAAACTATAGCCCCTGGAACTGCCAAAGACATAGAGGCAAATGAAAAAGGTAAAAGCAATGGAGCTAAATGATTGAATATTATTCTGAAATGTCCTGCCCCTATGGTACGAGCTGCCTCAATATAGGTTTCCTCTTTAAGCTGCATAGCCATTGAACGAACGGTAAGAACAGAACCAGTCCAAGAGAAAAATATCATCATTATAATCATAGTCCATATAGTAGGTTTAAATATTGCACTTATAACTATCATCACAGGAAGTACAGGTATTCCTATAAATATTTGATAAATAAACTGCATAGCATTATCCACAAATCCTCCGAAATATGCTGATATAATACCATACATTACACCTATTATAACAGATACGAAACTTGTAGCTATTCCTATAAATAATGCCCATTTAAGTCCGGATAATAATCCTGAAAATATATCTCTTTTCATATTATCAGTACCCATTATACCTGACATAGAACCTACCAATACCATATAAGGATCTTCAAAGCTGGCATTATCTCCTGAAAATTTACCGCTCACTTCAAATTTATAAACGCCTTTTAATGCTTGAAAATTTTTAGCCATATCATCTTTTTTGGTATTAAAAAGTATTTTCATAGGATTAGTTGTAAGAGTATCAATCTGTCTTGCTAATATTCTAGGAACCGACTCTCTATAAAATCTGAATATTCTATTTTTTGAATCATTGAATGATGATATTCTTAAATCACCGTTTATATTATGTAAACTATCAGAAAGAGTAATTACTGCCCCGTCTGGTCTTGTTACATTCCATATCAATCCTGTAGAGCCATTAACATTAGCATGAAAAATTAAATCCACTGGAGCTTTATCAAATTTATAATCATATTCAAATACTGCTTTATAATTTAATTCTCCATCAATATAATTCGTTTCAAGACTTATAGGCTTTATATCTGTTGTGATAGCTGATTTTTCTTTTTGAAAAAAATTAAGCCATTCAGGAGCAGCTGAAGCGGGATTATCCTGCCAATAAGTTATATCTCTCCATCTTTTTGGGGCTTCTTTATAGGTTAAAAGTAAAGGCTCAAGTAACGATACCATAATAGCCAAAACAAGTATGCATAAACCTACAACACCTGTTTTATCTTTTTTAAACTCATCAAAAAATTCTATTACAGGAGCAAGTTTTTTCTTAATATTATTTTTATTAATATTATTCTCCATTACATCTTGCCTCCAACTTTTATTCTAGGATCTAAAAATCCATAAGATATATCAAGAATCACCAATCCTAATTGATAAAGTGCGGTGGTTATAGCTAAATTACCCATTAATACTGGTATATCATTTTGCTGAACTGATATCCAATAAAGATTACCTAAACCGGGCCAAGAGAATATACCCTCAAATATTATAGAACCTGCAATAGAACCAAGAAGCCCTAATAAAGTTATAGTTACTATTGGAGGAGCTGAACTTCTTAAAGTATGTCCAAGTAAAACTGACTTCTCTGATATTCCTCTTGCAGTTGCTGCCATAATATAATCTTCCTGCAATGTTGACAGTACTATATTTCTTACAACAAATGAAAGTCCCCAAAAGCCTATTAATGTTAATGTAAGCAAAGGCAAAGACATATGCCATAACATATCCAAATAATACATTATGCCTGTAGGTGTTGGTATTGAATGCACGCCTCCAGATGGAAATAATTTAAACTTATAAACAAAAATCATTATAAGTATCATTGAAAGCCACCAAGTAGGCATACCGTAAACTATCATAGTTATAATGCTTGTACTTCTATCAAATAATCCTCCTGCCTTTCTTGCCTTTATAAGTCCTATTATTAAACCTATCATCATTTGTATAACTGATGCAGTTGTGAAAAGTATTATAGAACGAGGAAGTGCCTCTCCTATTATTTTTATCACATCTCTGTTGCCATTTGAATCCATCATAATAGAAGATTTTCCGAATTGAAAAGTTATTGTATTAATTCCTCTTATAAATATTCTCTCACCTATACTTCTATTAAGCCAATATATATCATAATAATATGCCCTTCTCTCTTTTATAAAATTCTCAACATCTTCAGTACGCATATTACTAAGTCCTCTCACTTCAGCATTAATATTTTCTTCAATCTGTGCCTTGAGAGTTTTTTCACTAACGGTATTAAATATAGCAGAAGACATAAACATCAGTATTATAAACATGATTATGCCTTTCAAAATTCTTTTAATAACAAAATAAGTAAACATAATATAATCCTTTCAAGCATTATACTAAAAATAATAAAAATTGTAAAGTATTATTATGTTAATTTAATTATGTTATTTTTTAGTATTATAAAATATAAAAAGATTATAATGTATAGTTTTTATATTCAATAAAATAACTTTCTGAATCTATAACTATAATATAATTAAATGAATTGATTTCAATATAATTTATATTTTTCAATAATGAATATATTTTCTTATGAGATATTTTTAAATTCAGCATATTCTTTATATCTTCTGCAGAATATAATAATTTTATTTGTTTATTATAATTAAATAATGTTTCTATTTTTAAAATAGAATATATTAAAACTATAATCTTTTCTTGTATATTTTTTTTATTCAAAGCTTTTATTTTTAATATTGTGCTTATAATTTTTGTAGAATTCAACTTTAAATAATTCATTCTAAAAATGCTGTCATGATATAATCTTTTTATTAAATCATCATAAGATAATATCTCTATTATAGAATCTTCAAGAACTATTGCAGTTATAAACAATGGTTTATACTCCAATTTTGGATTAACATAATTCACAATATATTTAGTTGTGTATATAAATCTTACCGTCTGCCTTGAATTAATTATATTATACATTCCAATTTTTCCAGACTTTATATAATAAATGTCTTTGCTAATATCAAGTTCATTATATAAACAATATCCTTTAAAAAATTTATATATATTTTTTCCTATTTGTATAGGTTTATTCACAGGTTTTAAATATTTTAGAAACTCACTTATATAACTGCAATCTTCATAATCTTTAAATATGTTTATATGAGATACACAGAGTTTATAACTAGCATCTTCAAAACCATTATTTTTATATATTTCAGCCATCATTAATGTATCTTCTTTATTATACAAATCTATTTTATTATTTATTAGAATATTATAATATTTACTAAGCCATATCTCAAGAACAAATAATAAATAATCGGATATTCTTTTTATGAGCTTATTATTGCTATATTTATTTATATTATCTATTTTTATCTCTAAAAGTTCACAGTCTTCTATGGCTTCTATCGAAGAAAAATAAGATTCATTCGTTATAGATGAAATTAAACCTATAATATCGCCATTTTTATGAAAAATATTAGAGTCTTTAATAAAATTATTATAAGATAATGTTTTGCCTTTTATAATTAAGTAAAAATGATTTTCTGGTTTTGAAGAGTTTTTGAATATTATAGATGATTGTGGTTTGTGGTTTGTGGTTTGTGGTTTGTGGTTTGTGGTTTGTGGTTTGTGGTTTGTGGTTTGTGGTTTGTGGTTTGTGGTTTGTGGTTTGTGGTTCATAGCTAAAAAACAATAATATTATAATTGTACCATATTATATATTTTATTTTAATTATGTCAATAAAAAATTAACAATACTCAGTCTTTTCATTAAATGAAGCTGATTTACCTTTTTCAGTATGCTCATCCATAAGAATATTAACTATTTCATCAGCACGATTATTTTCTTTGTTAGCGGAATGACCTTTTACTTTTATGAACTCTATATTATGTTTTTTAGAAAGTTCTATTAATTTTAACCAATATTCTTTATTTTCAACAGGCTTTTTATCGCTTTTTATCCAATTATTTTTCTGCCAAGAATATATCCATTTAGTCATGCCATTAACCAAATATGCACTGTCGCTATGAAGCTTAATATTATGCGAATGCTTCAATCTCTCAAGTGCCTTAATAGCCGCTTTCATTTCCATTCTATTATTTGTGGTATTATCCTCGCTTTCTCCAATCTCAAGACGAAGATTATGCTTTTCACTTATAAGTATAGCTGCCCATGCACCAAGCCCGGGATTTCCTCTGCATCCGCCGTCTGTGTATATAATAATATTGTCTTTTGTCATGAATTTTTCTTATGTTATTTGATATTATAAAAATTATGAAGCTAATAAATTAATTAATTTATCATTTATTTCTTTTATTAAATTTTCTCTAGTATAATCTTTTTTGTATACTGTAAAACCTGATGCCTTAGGATGTCCGCCGCCTCCAAAAGTTTCAGCAACCTCTCTAATATTTTTAGGACATCTGCTCCTCATACTCACTCTAAAACTATCTTCATTTTCATGAATAATAAAACCTATCAATACATCATCCATCTGTATAAGAGTATCTGAAGCACTAACAGCAAGCTCTTTCATATTAGTTCCGCAAATAGTGTCTCCTAAACATAGATATCCTATTTTGTTTTTATCATCTATCACCATACTTCTGTATATTTCCATTAAAGCAGCAACATCATTTTTAGTATATCTTTTTCTAACAACATTTCCAAGATTTTCCTGTATGATTCCTACTTTCATTAATTTAGAACCATAAAGTAAAGTTCTCTCTGTTGTATTGCTGAATATAAAACTTCCTGTATCAGTACAAATACCGCAGTAAAGAAGTGTTGCTATATCATGATCAAACTTTTCTAAATAATCTTGAAATATATCAACTATTATCTCGCAAGTAGCACCAGCAGTAGTATCATCATAAAACATAGTAACACCTTTAATATTTCTAACTTTATGATGATCTATAAATATTACTTCATTATAATCATTTAATATTTCAGAAATCCAACCTATTCTGTCTATATCTCCTGAATCAAGTACAACTAAAACATCTTTCTTAGGCAAAGTGTTTTCGTTAACTTCAAAAATCACTTTATCAACAAAAAGAACATTCTGCAAATCTCTCTGCTTCTTATCTGTATTTACAACAAAAGCATTTTTACCAAATATATTTTTAATGATTAAAGATAAAGCAAGCCCTGAACATATACAATCGCAATCAGGATTTCTATGCCCTGTAATAGTAACATTATCAGCCTTTGAAAGTCTGTCTATTATTTCTTTTTTTGATACATTTAATTTATTATTTTCCATAGATTGTTTATCTTTAATTTGTTATTATAAAATTAATTTTCTTCAGGAATTTCTTCCGGTATATCTAAATTCTTTATATCAGTTAATACTTTATTTGTTTCTATTAGATTTTTATCATAATGAAATGTCAAATTAGGAACATACCTAATAGTAAGCTGTTTTTTGAGATAAGAAAATATAACTCCCTTAGCACTATTAAGTCCGTTAAGAACTTCATTTTGCTTATCTTCATGCAGGCATACAAAATATACTTTAGCATTCTTTAAATCTTTAGCAGTATCTACTTTAGTAATAGTTACAAGATTATTTTTTATTCTAGGATCTTCTATCTCTCTCATTATAATCATAGAGAGAGTCTGTTTTATATTTTCATTAACTCTAAGTATTCTATGTGAGGACATAACAGTATTTACTTATTATCTTATTTTACTATAGAATTATTAACAGCAGTAGTTAAATCATCAAGCTCATCTTTAATGAATACTTTATCTATATCAACTAAAATAATCATTTGTTCATTAGCTTTAACTAAACCCATTATATATCTGCTGTCTATACCAACATGCATATCTATATCTTCTTGAATATTTTCACTATTTATAGTAAGAACGTCTGATACAGAGTCAACAACCAAACCATATTTTTTATCGCCTATAGCTACAACTACAATTACGCAGTTTTCAGGATTCATAGGTTCATCAAAATGGAATCTTGCTCTTAAATCTATAACAAGGATTATAGTACCTCTCAAATTAATAATACCTTTCAAATAATCTGGACAATTAGGAATCGGAGAAGGCTGCATAAAATTTAATATTTCCTGAACTTTTAATATATCTATTCCGTATAATTCGTTATTTATCTTAAATACAAGTATTTGATTTGATATGGCACTGCTCATATTATCTCCTTTAAATCATATTAAGAATTATAATATATAATGTACATAAGTCAAGTAATTTTATTCATTTTATATTATATTTAATAAAAATACAATATATTTAATTAATTCTATTTAAAAGTATAATATTAAGCAAACTCATCGGTACATAAATAAGAATTCCATTATATATAACAATAAAAAATTATAATTATTTACTGAAATATTATTTATTTTGAAGTTCTTTAATTTTATTTTTTATATCTAAAACTATTTCTTCAACGGAAGTTTTATTCAAAAAGTCTATTTTTTTACCGTAATTTTCTAATAGGGCTTTTTCATCTTCAGTTTTTACTGCTTTAGCAGATATTATTCTTTTAAGCATATACATCATCAATGCATGATGAAGTTTTAATTTATCAAAATCTATGCTGCCTCTTAAAAAATAAACTTTCATATTTTCTTTTTCATCTGAATGGAAATTTTTATTAACATAATCGTTATATAATTCTTTATCTTCAGGATTTCCAAGCCCTACTATCACACAGTATAAATTTTTTCTGCCCTTTAATTTCTTATAGAACTTTTTTATACCCTTAGCTGATGAAAGTTTACCTGCATATAAAGCACCTGCAAAAACTATAAAATCATAAGTATCTAAATTCTGAAAAGTTACATTATCAATTCCATAAAGATCACCATGAAGTTTATCGGCTATCCATTTAGCATAAGTTCTTGTAGTTCCATATTTGCTTTTATAAAGCACAGCAATTTTATTTGACATAAATTAATCCTATAAAAATTAATATATTACATTATAGTAAAAATAAAATATTTTATCAAAAACTTTTTTTATATTAAAGATTAACAGCATAAGATAATACGCCATTAACTATCTCTTCTCTCACCTTTCCGCTTTCAACTAATTTCTTTAATAATTCATTTACTCTGCTCTCATCTTCATTGAAACTAATGGCTATCATATGAACTGTATCAGGCTGTCTTATTAAAAAATTTATTATATCTTCTTCAGTGATTTTTTTAGTATTTCCTTTTGCTTTGTCGGATACACTAGGCACATCTATTTCAATATTGCAGTTTGCTTCAAAATATTTCTTTGCCTTCTCCATTTCTTCATCATTCAATGCTTTGGCTTTATCATTTGAAGTTCTTCTAGTAGCCGTAACAAGCTGTACTCTGTCAGGTTTTATTTTATTTACTATTTTTATTATATCATCAAGCTCTTCTTTACTGTCGTTTATATCTTTAAGCAAAAATACTTCAAGCCAATACTCACCTTTGAAAACTCTTCTAAACTCTATAAGTCCATTAACCATTTTATCAAAATCTATTTCTTTATTAGGCTGATCTATAAGTTTAAAAGTATCTATATTACCGGCATCAAGCGAAGGTATAACTAAATCTGCAATAAGTAAATCAGAACGCATCTCCTGTTTATAAAGCAAAGAACCATTTGTTATAATGCATACAGGAATATCAGTTATTTGTTTTATTTCATAAATTAACTTTTTTAAATCCTTATATAGTGTAGGCTCTCCTGAACCGGCAAATGTTATATAATCAATATTTTTATTATTAAGCAAAGCCTCTTTTAATTCATATATTATTTCATCAACAGAATAATAACTAGCAAGATCCGTTTTAGTATTTTCTTCAGAACCTAATTGACAGTATATACAATTATAACTGCAAGTTTTATGGGGTATAACATCTATTCCCAAAGAATTACCTAACCTTTTTGATACCACCGGTCCGAATACTCTTTTTGTTTTTAACTTTGATTTAGTTTTATTCTGATTAAGAAGTAAAGGCTCTTTAGTTTCTTTTTTAGTGTTATCATATCTTTCTTCATTTGCTTTATAAAATGCATTTGTTACTTTATCAAGAAGTTCACCGTCTAAACTAAATACTGATAAAGCAAATATTTCAGGCTCTTCATAATGAGTTTCTTTATTATTTTTATATTCTTTTTTCACTGCTTTTTCTATAGCTTTTACTTTTTCTTTTATCTTATCTTTTTCAAGCATATCAGTTTTATTTAGTACAATAATATACTTTTTCTTTATTAATTCTTTACTATACTGCTTCAATTCATTTCTAAGTTTTTTATAAGTATCGGCTACATCTTCATCCGTTAAATCTATAACAAAACATAAAGCACCTGTCCTTTCAATATGTCTTAAAAAAGTAAGTCCAAGTCCTGCACCTTCGCTGGCACCTTCTATGATTCCAGGAATATCTGCAATAACAAAACTTCTCTCATAATCTAAATAACAAACACCTAAATTTGGAGTAAGTGTAGTAAATGGATATGATGCAATTTTTGGATTAGCTCTTGTAAGTCTTGCAAGCAAACTAGATTTACCTGCATTAGGCATACCAACAAGTCCTATATCAGCAATAAGTTTAACCTCAAGTCTTATATTTAATTTTTCACCGTCTAAGCCATGCTGTGCATAGTCTGGTGCCTGATTAGTAGCTGTAGCATAGAATTTATTGCCTTTTCCGCCTTTTCCGCCTTTTGCAACTGTATAGCTTTGTCCGTCCTCAAGTAAATCAGCTAATATATTATTTGTATCTTCATCATAAACAACAGTACCAATAGGAACTCTTATAACAACATCATCTCCTCTTTTACCATCGCTTAATCTAGCTCTTCCGGGTTCTCCGTCTCTTGCTCTGAATCTTTTTCTGCTTTTTATCTTACCGAAACTATTTATTCTGGCATCTACTCTGACAATAACATCTCCGCCGTCTCCGCCGTTTCCTCCGTCAGGGCCTCCCATAGGTACATGAGCTTCTCTTCTGAAACTTACGCTTCCAGCTCCTCCATGTCCTGCTTCTATCTCAAAACTTACTACATCTATAAATTGATCCACTTTATCATTACCTTATATAATTTTTATAAAAATTACTTATTTTAAGAATTTATTTTATTATATTATAAAAAATCATTTTATCAATGGTATAATTCAGCATAATATAAAAAACATACATAAATTAGTAAAAAGTAAATTTATAGCTTATATAAAATTTTATCTTAATTTGATTATGATATCAACTCTTCTATTTTTTCTTCTTCCATCTGGTGTATCATTGGAAGCTATAGGCTCATCATCAGCGAAGCCTTTATAAGATAATTTATCATGTTTAAGATTAGGCAGCATATAATCTGCAACTGATTTTGCTCTTTTTTCTGATAAGTCCTGATTATATTCTTTTCTTCCTGTATTATCAGTATGTCCTTCCACTATGATTTCTCTGTCAGGATAAGTTTCTTTGATTGCTTTAATAACATTATCTATAGTAGTTTTTGCTTCAGGCTTCAAAGTATAAGAATCTGTATCGAAAAGAATCTCTCCAAGTCTTAATACCAAACCTTCAGGTACTGTATCTATGGTAACATTATCATCATTATAAAGATTATCTTCAAGTTTTTTTCTGTTATAATCTTCTTCTTCTTTTGTTATTGTATCATAAATTTTATAAGTGCTGATAATATTCATCTTGTACTGCAAACTAGCATAAGACAATTCTTTTCCGTAACCAAATAATATTTGATATCTCTCCTGCTGAGATACAGGGATATTTTTTTCCATATCCCAAAGGAATGTACCATAATTAAAACCGTATATTCTTTCAGGATAACCTTTTCTTGAAAGTCCTGCCTGAAGCAAATCTTTATCAGTCATAATATGATATTGTATAACAGCATTTCTGCTTCCATCATCATTAGTTTCAATATTGGCAAATAAATAATCTGAAGATAATGCCATTGTTAAATTAGGTGCATTATTTACTTTAACAATTTCTATAGACTCTCTATTCCATGATTCAGTAAGTTTTACTTCATTGTCAGGAAAAGTAGGTACATGTCTTACATTAGGCATGAAATAATTATAAGGAACTTCAAATTTACCATTAGTATGTATTATAAAATCGCTTGTATATTCTTCATCAAGATGAAAAACTTTCTCGCCTTTCATCATTCTAAAAATCTTAAATACTCCGCTTACTCTGTATCCGCCTTTTGGAGCTATGGCAATAACAGTTAAATCAACAATGTTTCTTTCTTTGTATGTGCTTGTTAATATACCATTCTCATAATATTCTACATCAGCAGTTTTAACTGATTCTATTCTTTTTCCTTTTTCTAAATTCCAATAGAATTTATGACTTATTTCACAATTTAAAATACTAACAATAAAAATAGAAAATATAAAAACAAATAAACTAATTCTTTTCATACAAATAAATATTTAATAAAATTATTTTTTACCT
The DNA here is from genome assembly GCA_949300355.1 of uncultured Brachyspira sp. Lineage (GTDB taxonomy): Bacteria > Spirochaetota > Brachyspiria > Brachyspirales > Brachyspiraceae > Brachyspira. The sequence goes on along the minus strand of CASGDY010000096.1, from coordinate 388 downwards.
TTAGCACTTTCTTTTTTTAATTCTTTCAATCTTCTCTTCTCTTCTTTTTTTCTCTCTTTCTCTGCCTTACGCTCTAATTTAAGTCTCTTCTTATCTACTGCCACGACCTTACGCTTCTCTTTTTCTATATCTTCTTCCGTTTTTTCTGTCTTGAAAGAAATTACTAATTTATATAACTGCAAGAATATATACTGCAACTCCTTAATTCGCTTATCCATTGTCTCCATATTGTGACTGCTGGTACTAGACAAATTAGATACATTCTCTATCGAATTTACTAATTCTTTCATCTCATTTTCAGCTGTATTTACTACATTAACTACATCTTCTGCTAATTTATCTACACTAGAAATATTCTGACTTACAGCAGAACTCATCTGCATTTGCT
>CASGDY010000095.1 GCA_949300355.1 uncultured Brachyspira sp. | reverse complement strand
TTTTTATTTAGATTATTCATAATTTTTTATATTAAGATTATTATTTTTATTTAAAAACATTTATTTTAATATTTAGTAATAATATTTTTTAATTAAATGAATTTTATTTTTTATAATTTATTATGTTTATTAATATATACTGAAAATTAAGGTTTTTAATATGAATTATGATAAAGCTAAAGAAGTTGTTGATTTATTAATACAAAGAGGATTAAAAGTAACATCAGCAGAATCATGCACAGGCGGATTATTTGCAGCACATATAACATCAGTTTCAGGTTCATCAGAATGTTTTGAAGGCTCTTTTGTAACATATTCCAATGAAATTAAACATAGAATGATAAATGTAAGAGAGGAAACATTAGAAAAATATGGTGCTGTCAGTGAAGAATGTGTTTTAGAGATGGCGGAAAATAGCCGAAAAATTATGAAAAGTGATATAGCAATAGCAATAAGCGGAATAGCAGGCCCTTCCGGAGGAACTGATGATAAACCTGTGGGCTTAGTATGGATATGTTTGGCAGCAGAAGGTTATATTAAGGCTTATAAGAATATATTTTCAGGAGATAGACAAGAGGTAAGAGAGCAAAGTATAATGTTTTCTTTGAATTTAATTGAAAATTTCATAAAAAAATGTTAGTCTATAATAACATTGATATTAAATAAGGCAATTTAACAAAAAAAGATAAAAAGTCCATTATAAATTCAAAAAATATTATGTTTACTTGTTGACAAAAATAATTATGTAAACTAATATTCATAAAAAAGAAAAATAGTTATGTAAACTCTTGAATAAACATAATTTTTTTATAAAGTAAACATAACTATATCCGATAAATTCTAAAGATAACTTTTATTAGGTGGTTTCTAATGCAGGACTTTATAAATAAATTAACAAGTCAAATAAAAAATATTTTTGCTAAGACAACAACATTGCAAAAAGCCGTATTAATAGGTATTTTAGTAATAGGTCTTGGGGCAATAATAGCAACAATAATGCTTACATCAAGAAGAACAGGAACATTATTGTTTCAGCAGGCATTGACTCAGGAAGATGCTAGAAATGTTATAGCAGTATTGGATGCTAATAACATAAGATATCAATACAGAAACGGATTTATCACACTTAATAGCGAGGCTGATAAAGCTAAAGCAGAATTAGAATTGGTAAAAGAGGGCAGAATGCCTACAGGAGTTGACGGATGGGAATTATTTGATGCTCCTCGTATTGGTATAACAGATGTTGAGCTTGATATTAATAAAAGAAGATCTTTAACTAAAGCTATAACTCAGCTTTTAACAAAATTAGATTTCGTTCAGGAAGCTACAGTAGATTTAGCATTTCCTAAGAAAGAATATTTAACAGATATAGATTCACCTGTTACTGCATCAGTAGTTATTAAAGCACAGCCTTTCAAAGAGGAAGTATTAAGAGATCCAAAAACAGTAAGAGGCTTGCAGCAGTTAATAGCTATGGGCGTTGATAAATTAAAACCTGAATTTGTAACAATCACAGATAGTATTGGATATGTATTAACTGATTTTACAGATGAAGCTGCTAATTTAAAATTAAAAGTAGCTCAGGAAGAGTTGAAAATAGTTGATAGAGAAAGAAAGAAAATTGAAAATAAAATAAGACAAACATTGGGAAGAATATATACTAACAGAGTAGAAACAACAATAGCATTAGAACTTATTTGGGATGATGTTAGTATAACAAATAATTTAGTTCTTCCTATAATATTAAAAGAAGATGATCCAGCAACACCTTATGATGACAGCCAATTTACTAATAAGGTTCAGGTATCTACTCGTACAGTTACAGAGGATTGGAAAGGACAGCAGTTCATACCTCAAGGTGCTGCAGGTGCTGAAGAAAATGTACCTCCGGGATATAAAGATAAAAGCGACAGATGGCAGACATATACAAAAACTGATTCGCAGGATAACTATGAATTAAGCAAAAGATATGAAGCTATTAAAAAGGGAAGTTATCAAATAGGAAAAATATCTGCTGCAGTTGCTTTGGACGGAAGATGGACTAAAGCTTATGACCAAAACGGAGACCCTATAATAACTAATGGAAGTTCTTATGTAAGAGAGTATCATCCTGTAACAGCAGAAGAAATAAGAAATGTTACTTCTTTAGTACAAGCTGCTATAGGTTATGATTTGAAAAGAGGCGACCAAGTAAGCGTAACACATATTCAGTTTGACCATTGGGATAGATTCAATGCTGAAGATGCTAAACTTATGAGAGATAGATTTATAAGAAAAACATTGATAATAACAATGATTTCTTTATTAATATTATTCGTATTAGCATTAGGAATAAGAGCTATACAGAAAGAGCTTGCTAGAAGACGCAGACTTAGAGAAGAAGAGCTTGAACGCAAACAGATGGAAATGCGCAGACAGGCTATGATGAATGCTAATGAAGAACCTATAAGCGAAATGAGTTTAGAGGATGCAGCTCGTAAGAAACTTATGGATGAAGTTATAAGAGTAAGTCATGAGAGACCTGATGATGTTGCACAGTTGTTGCGTACTTGGATGGCTGATGATAAAAGCTAATTAAAGTTAATTAATGTAAATAATAAAATTGAGTATAATAAAAACTAGGAGTATAAATTATGCCTGCAGAGAAAGAAAAAGATAAAAAACAACGAGTGTTAAGCGGCCGTCAAAAAGTTGCTATATTTTTAGTATCTCTTGGAATGGAAACTTCAAGTGAAATATTTAAACATTTGAGAGAGGAAGAAATAGAGCAAATAACATTTGATATTGCCAGACTTGAAAATATAGAATCCGCTGACAAGGATGCTGTATTTAGAGAATTCCAAGAGATGATGATAGCTCAGGACTTCATAACTCAAGGCGGTATAGATTATGCAAGAGACTTGCTTGAAAGATCTGTGGGCAGTCAGAAGGCTAGCGATATAATAAATAGATTAACTTCTTCATTACAGGTTAGACCTTTTGATTTTATACGCCGTACAGACCCTGCACACTTGCTTAACTTCATACAAGGTGAGCACCCTCAAACTATAGCACTTATCTTGGCTTATTTGGAAGCACAAAAAGCTGCTAGTATATTGGGAGCTTTGCCTACAGAGATTCAGCCTGATGTAGCTAAACGTATCGCTATAATGGACAGAACATCTCCGGAAGTTTTAAGAGAGGTTGAAAGAGTACTTGAAAGAAAACTTTCTACTCTTGCTAGTGAAGACTTTACTTCTGCCGGCGGTATAGATTCTATAGTAGAAATCATTAACAGTGTTGACAGATCTACTGAGAAAAGTATTATCGAGAGTTTGGAGGAAGACGATCCGGAACTTGCAGAAGAGATCAAGAAACGTATGTTTGTATTCGAAGATATTGTATTGCTTGATGACAGAGCTATACAGAAGGTACTTCGTGAGGTTGATTCAAGCGACTTGGCTAAAGCACTTAAGAGTGTTGATACAGATGCTCAGGATAAAGTTTACAGAAACATGTCAAAACGTGCTGCTGCATTGCTTAAAGAAGATATGGACTTTATGGGACCTGTTCGTCTTAAAGACGTTGAAGAGGCTCAGCAGAAAATCGTTAATATCATTCGTAAGCTTGAAGAGCAAGGTGATATCGTTGTTGCCCGTGCCGGTGAAGATGAAATGGTTGTGTGATTTAATTTATAATATAAATTTATTAGCAATAATATAAAAGTGTAAATAATTGGGAGTAAATTATGCCAGAAAAGGTTTTTAAATCCAGAAGTATTGTTGAACTTACTCAAAAGGTTAATATTGCAGTACCTCATCATAAATCTCAGGAAGAACTTGATTATGAGGAATCTCAAGAGGAATACAGAGGTCCTTCTATTGAAGAAATTGAAGCTGAAATTGCAGGACTTAGAGCTCAATGGGAAGAAGATTTAAGAGATATGAGAAGAAAGGCTGTTGATGAGGCAGACAGAATCATTGAAGATGCTAAAACACAGGCTTTTGAGATATTTAAATCTAAACAAAATGAAGCACATGTTATTTCCGAACAGGCTAAAGTTGATGCTTCAAGAATAATACAAGATGCTAATGCTGAAAAAGAAAGAATACAAAGCGAATCAGAATCTATAAAAGATGCTGCATATAAAGAAGGCTATGCAAAAGGTTATGATGAAGGTTTTGAAAAATCTTTTTCTGACAGCAATAATGATTTAATAAAATTAACAGAAAAGATGAAGAAAATCTTGGCTGAAACTATTAATAAAAGAAATGAAATAATAGATGCAGCAGAATCTCAAGTTATTGAAGTTGCTGTACTTATAGCTAAACGCGTTGTAAAAATGCTTACTGAAAGGGATAAAGGTATAGTTATTAGGAATATTCAGGAAGCTTTAAGAAGAATTAAAGGCAGAACTAAAATTACTATCAGAGTTAATATTGATGATTTGGAAGTTTCTGCTAGACATAAAGATGAATTTTATCAAATGCTTGATAAGATTGAGGGTGTAACAGTATTAGAAGACCCTAATGTTGATGTGGGCGGATGTATGATAGAAACAGACTTCGGCGATATTGATGCTAGAATAAATACTCAATTGAATGAAATAGAAACTGCTATTAAAGAAGTAGAGCCTATTAAAGGTTTCTAATTATACTATAATTTATTTTAGGGCTTGATAATATTATGATAAAAGAAGAAAATGTAGATTTTGATAAAGAAGTAAAAAAGACATTTGAAAAATATAGAAAAGTAGTTGATGATGTAGCTTTATTAAAGTCTTACGGTAAAGTTAAAGAAGTTATAGGTTCATTGGTTATCAGCGAAGGGCCTTTCTGCAGACTTGGAGATATGTGCCGTATATATATGAATGATAATACTTATGTTGATGCTGAAGCTATAGGTTTTAGAAATCAAGATGTACTTTTGGCTACTTACGGACCTGTTAATGGAATAACTTTCGGCAATATGGTTTATTCTTTTGAAAGACCATTATCCGTTATGTGCTGTGATGAAATATTGGGGACAGTGCTTGATGCAAGAGGCAAACCGCTTGCAGGAGGAGGACATAATTTTTATGAAACTCCTATTCCAGTTTCTCATAATGCCGTAAACCCAATGAACAGACCTAGAATAAATAAACATATACAAACAGGTGTAAGAGCTATAGACGGACTTCTCACTGTGGGACAGGGACAGCGTATGGCTATAATGAGCGGTACAGGTGTTGGTAAGTCTACGCTTTTATCTATGATAGCTAGAAACACTAATGCAGATGTTAATGTTATAGCATTGATTGGTGAAAGAAGAAGGGAAGTAAGAGATTTTATAGAAAGAGATTTAGGAGAGGAAGGATTAAAAAGAAGCGTATTGGTAGTTGCTACAAGTGACGATGCTCCTCTTTTAAGAGTAAGAGCGGCATATACTGCTACTACAATAGCTGAATATTTCAGAGACAAAGGCAAAAGCGTAATGTTTATGGTTGACTCTGTAACACGTTTTGCTTTAGCTCAAAGGGAGATAGGACTTTCAAGAGGTGAGCCTCCTACAACTAGAGGTTATACTCCTAGTGTATTCTCTGAACTTGCTAAACTTTTAGAAAGAACAGGTACTTCAAATAAAGGTTCTATTACAGCATTCTATAATGTATTGGTAGAAGGTGATGATTTGGACGAACCTATTACAGATGCTGTTAGAGGTATATTAGACGGACATATAGTTTTATCTAGAGATTTAGCCAATAGAGGACATTTCCCTGCTATTGATGTTAATAAAAGCATATCTAGGATTATGAATGAAGTAGTTTCTAATATGCATAAGAAAGCGGCCAGAGAATTTTTAAAGATGAGTGCTGACTATAATGAAGCTAAAGAACTTATAATGATAGGCGGTTATGCTAAAGGAAGTATGCCTGAAGTTGACAGAGCTATTGATTATAAGCCTATGATGGATAGATATTTGCAGCAAGATGTTTATGAGGTTTCAAGTTTTGCTGACAGTAAAGAGGCTCTTTTATCTATGTTCTATTCTCAGGAAGAGATAGAAGAAGATTTAGTAAACAGCGGCGATGTAAAAAAAGCAGCTGATAGAACAGATATTTCCGACAATGTAGAATATGCTAATGATGTTGTTATACTATAGATAAAATAAATATAAGTTGTTGGTAATATTTATGAAGAGATTTGATTTTAAACTTGAGCCTTTATATAAACTTAGAAAAAATATAGAAAAGCAAAAACAAGCTGAAGTAGCTGAAGTTTCTGCTCTATATAATAAAGAAAGAGACGGAAAAGATGATTGCATTTCAAAAATCAATGATGGCATAAGAATTGTTGATAGTATAGAAGATGATAATGAAATGCTTACTATGAGTATTTATCTTGGTGAGTATATAACAGCTTTGAATTCACAGATAGCTATTCACGAGGATAACATGGCTGAAATAAGTGCTGAGCTTAGAAAGAGACAGGAAGTTTTGCAGGAGGCTTCAAGGCAGAGAAGGGCTGTTGAACTTTTAAAAGAAAAGAAATTATTAGAATATAAAAAATTAATGAATAAAGAAGAGCAGGCTAAACTAGATGAATGGAAGAAAGAATATGTTTCTAGCGATGCTTATGAATATTGATAAAATTAAGAGGTATTATTTATGATAGAGTCTGTACAAAGAATACATGCCAGAATAGGAGAGATTCAGGAAACTTTTAATAAATTAGGTTTTGCTCCTATTAATACTCAGCTTCCTACTAAACCTTTTGCGGAGCATTTAAATGAGGCTATGTCTGAAAATAATACTGAAAACAAAGTAAATAATATTGATGGTTCTATAATTAATGATACAAATAAAAAATTTGATAATGGTAAATTGATTAGCGGAGATACTTCTTCAGATGCTTTTAAAGGAAATATATCTTTCGGCGTTTATGATGGTTCTACAAATAATTTTGCTAAAGCTATAAATGCTTATAAAAAAGCTTCAGTAGAAAGTTTCCCTACTAAATATGATGATATAATTAAAGAGGCTGCTGAGAAATATTCTTTGCCTGAGAATTTAATAAAAGCAGTTATAAAGCAGGAATCAAATTATGTACCTACTGCTGTTAGTCATAAAGGTGCTGTTGGTTTGATGCAGATAATGCCTCAAACAGGTGTTGGTTTAGGTATTACAGATAAGGAAATGCTTAAAGATCCGTACACTAATATAATGGCTGGAAGCAGATATTTATCGCAGATGTTAAACAGATATGATGGAAGACTTGATTTATCTTTATCTGCCTATAATGCAGGTCCTGCTTTGGTAGACAGATTACAGAGAATTCCTAATATAGAGGAAACTCAAAACTATGTTAAAAACATTATAGGATATATAAAGTAAGTTAACATATTGCTTGACTTTTTTATTCTGTAATTTTATAATATTTTACAAATTTGCCCGCTTAGCTCAGCAGGTAGAGCATCACCATGGTAAGGTGAGGGTCGTCGGTTCGATCCCGATAGCGGGCTTTTGTTCACTATTATAAAGCAAAAATATCACAAACTATAAAAGAGGATTTATGAGAATAAAACTTCTAGCGGTTATAGTATTATTTTTAATGACTATATCGCTTTCATACACTTTCGACAAAACTCCGTATTATGTAAACACAGAAACTTATGACTCATACAGAGAGTTATTGAGAGGGGTGCATTATTATAATCAAGAACGTTATGATGCATCAATAGCTAGTTTTAGAAACTCTCTTAATACAAATCCTACTGATAAGTTCATAAGATATTGGTATAGTAAGTCTTTATATAAGGCCGGATATATGTCTTTGGCTATTAATGAGTGGCTTAATATCACAAGAATGGGTTATGAAGATCCTATAATACTTTCCAAAATTAACAAATATGATTCTGCAAATGTTAATGAAGAAAAAGAAGATACTTTGAGTAATTTTATTTATTTAAAAGCATTCTCTACTAACCTTAATTTTAGAAAAAATATAAATCAGCCTATACAGATAAAAGTAATGAATGATGAAAGTTTATATGTTTTGGATTATAGTGATTCTTCTTTGAAAAAATTTGATATTAATGGAAAATTAGTAGGTAAAATATCACATGGAAAAAGATTGGAAAGACAGCAGACTAGCTGGTGGAGAAATGTACTTCAGTTTGTGGCTAAAGTTTATCCTTATGAAAAATTAGAAAATCCTAGAGGTTTTGATATAGATGCAAACGGATATATATATATAGCAAATACAAAAAAAGATAAAATATTAAAATACGATGCTAATCATAATTATATTACAAATATTGGTGTAACAGGAGTAAGTAACGGTCAGCTTCTCGGACCTTCTTCTGTTGCTGTTGATAAAGAAGGTAATTTATATGTTTCTGATACAGGAAATAATAGAATAGTTGTATTTGATATAGAAGGAAATTTCCTATATAGTTTTGGAAAGCTTGGAGAAAATGACGGTGAATTCTTTTCGCCTGCTGGTATAGTGGTTAATGACCAATATATTTATGTTGCTGATATGGGTAATAAAAGAATACAGCAATTTGATTTGAGCGGAAATCATATTCAAACTATTAAGCATAATTTATTTAATGAGCCTAGAGGTTTATCTTTTGCCAGAGATGGAAACCTTTATATAGCGGACGGAAGTAAGGTTTTTTATTATGATATATTAGAATCTGATTTTACTGTATTTAATAATTCTGAAAGATATACGGTAACTCCTACCTCTGTTGCTGAGGGACCTAATGGAAATATATATTTAACAGACTTTATGTCAGGAAGAATAGATGTATATACTAGAAAAGAAGAATATTATGCTAATTTAGATGTATTTGTAGATAGAGAGTATTTAAACAGATTCCCTGTTGTTGTAGCTTCTGTTACAGTTAGAGATAGAGCTATGAATCCTGTAGTTGGATTAAAACCTGAAAATTTCTTTGTTACAGAAAATTCAAGTGTTTCTCATAAAGTTGATTTTTATGATGCTCCTGAATTGCATGAGTACAGATTTGTCTATTTAATAGAAGACAGTCTTGCTGCTAAGCCTTATGAAAGTAAGATAAAAGAAGAAATAAGCAACTTTACTATGAGCTTGACTAATAATGATGAAGTTTTAGTAATACATTATAATGATCAGGTTTATAAGGCTGATAATTACGATGCAAGAAATTTAAGAATACTTGAAAATGCTAATGCTTTTCATTTTACAGGCGGAATATCTGCTTTAGATGATGCATATTATGAAGCTATAAGACTTTCAGGAAATAGTTTTAAGAAAACTGCTATTATACATTTTTCTGTAACTAGTCCTGATGACAGAGTATTTGATATGATGAACTTTAATGATCTGGCAAGTTTTGCAAAAAATAATGCTGTATCATTAAATCAAATATATATAGGTACGAATAAATCCAATTATTTCTTGGATTTAATGACTAAAAATACTTATGGTTATATTATAGATGCTGATTATTCTATAAATTATACTACTGAGCTTAACAAAATGAGAAATATAAATTTTGGAAGATATTTCATATATTATAATAGTTTCAAAAATTTAGCTCAATCAGGTCAGTTTAGAGCTTTGAATGTAAAAGTGCAGTTTAGAGATATGTATGGAGAAGAAGAAGTTGGTTATGTAGTGCCATAATAAAATTTATAATAAACAAATAGGCTTTTCATAATATTTATGAGAAGCCTTTTTTATGCATAGATTGTATATATTATAATTTTTGTTATGAATGAAAATTATAAATTGATATTAATAAAATTTTTAGTATAATTAAGCTATGAAAGAAATTAACAGACTTAATGATTTATTCGTACGCTATCTAATCGGTACTGAAGGCGATGAGGATATATTAGAAAATATTGTTAATGCTGTTTTAAATGATGTAGGTTTTGAATCTGTAAGTAATCTTGAAATTATTAATCCTTATAACTTACCTGAAAATGAAAATTTAAAAGAGTCTATCCTTGACGTTAAAGCAAAAACTAAAGATGGTAAGAAAATACTTATTGAAATACAGTTGGTAGGAAATAATAACTTTATAAAAAGAATTTTATATTATATAGCAAAAAATATAGCTTCAGAATTAAAAGAAAGTGATTTATATATAAATATAAGCCAAATGATTAGTATTAGTTTTATCAATTTTAATTTAGATATAGGAAGTGAAACTGATATAAGAAAAGAACATAAATGTTTAACATTTGCTGATATTAACAATCCTAGCCTTTAGACTGGATGATTTTCAGATACATTTTATAGAGATTAAGATAAAGATTTAGAAAAAAGTATTAATAAGTTAATAGGAGGTAACATTATCATGCCTAAAGTAATAGATAAATATAAAAGATTTGTAGCTGATGAAAAAGAGATGTCTGCCTATAATGAAAGAGATACTTTTCTTTACGGACAGGCTGCTATGCTCCAGTATGAAAGAGAAGTAGGAAAAAAAGAAGGTATAGAAATAGGTATAGAACAAGGCATAGAAAAAGGTATAGAAAAGGGTTATAAAGAAAGCCAAATAAATATAGCTAAAGAAATGAAAAAAGAAAATATGGATATTGATGTTATAAGCAGAATTACAGGTTTAACTATAGAAGAAATAAAAAAATTATGAGCATCTGATAAGTTTACTTATCAGATATTTTTGGTGAATAATTTTTTATGTATAAACAAAGAAATAAAAAAATTATGAGCATCTGATAAGTTTACTTATCAGATATTTTTGGTGAATAATTTTTTATGTATAAACAAAGAAATAAAAAAATTATGCACATCTAGTAAAATCTATTCGTTAGATGTTTTATGAAGTGAGCCAATAATTTATTATTGATATGAATAATAGCTATAATAAAAAATGATAAATTTAGTAATTAATTTTAATATATAAATAAAACTAATAAATATAGGATTATAAAATGAAAAAGATTATTATAAAAAATGGTACTATAGTTAATGCTTCAGAAACTTATAAAGCTGATGTATTAATAGAAGATGAAAAAATTTCTCAAATAGGTGCTGATTTAAAATGCGATGGAGCAGAAATAATTGATGCTTCAGGTAAATATGTAATGCCGGGAGGAATTGATGTTCATACTCATATGGATATAGATGTAGGAATTGGGCGTGCTGTTGATGATTTCTATACAGGCACTATTGCTGCAGCATGCGGCGGCACTACTACTATAGTTGATCATATGGGATTTGGACCTAAAGGCTGTGATGTGTTTCATCAATTAAAATATTATCATACTCTTGCTGATAATAAGGCTGTTATTGATTATAGCTTCCATGGAGTTTTACAGCATGTTGATGAAGATGTGCTTAAAGGACTTGAAGTATTAGCAAAAGAAGAAGGTTTGCAAAGTACAAAATTATATTTAACTTATAATTATAAAATAGAAGATGATAATGTTGTGAGAGTATTAAAGAAGATGAAAGAGATTAATGGAGTTTCTGCTTTTCATGCTGAAAACCATTATGTAGTAGAATATTTAAAAAAGAAATTTGTTGAAGAAGGCAAAACTTCTGCACATTATCACCCTATAAGCAGACCTGCAGAGGCTGAAGCTGAGGCAGTTAATAGAATTATACATTTATCTGTTGTAGCCGGAAATGCTCCTGTTTATATAGTTCATACTTCCGCTTCAAAGAGTGTAGATGAAATAGTTAATGCAAGAGCTTTGGGACATAAAAATATTTTTTCTGAAACTTGTCCTCAATATTTAGTTTTAACTGATAAAGAGTATGACAGAGAAGACGGACTTAAATTTGTAATGTCTCCTCCTTTAAGGAAACAGGAAGACTGCGGCAGATTATGGAAAGCCATTGCAGACGGACATATTCAGGTAATAGCTACAGATCATTGTCCTTTCAATTATGAAACTGATAAGGTTAAAGGAAAAGATAATTTTACTAAATGTCCTAATGGAGCAGGCGGAGTAGAGGAGAGATATCCTTTGATGTTCTCTGAAGGCGTTATGAAAGGAAGAATAAGCATAAATAAATTCGTTGAAACTTTATGCTATAATCCGGCTTTAATATACGGACTTTATCCTCAAAAAGGTGCTATTATTCCAAATGCTGATGCTGATATTACTATAATAGATCCTAATAAAAAATCAGTAATCACAAAATCAAATATGCATGGTGCTTGTGATTATACTGCTTATGAAGGAATGGAACTTTTATGTTCTATTGATACAGTTATATCAAGAGGTAAAATTGTATGCAAAGACAATAAGTTCTTAGGAAATAAAGGCGACGGTAAATTTATAAAGAGAAAAACTTTAGATCATTATGCTGATTTTAATAAGCATTTCAAATTAGGCGATTATATAGATATTGATTGTAATTAATATAAAAAAACATTTATTAAATAAAAATAACTGGCTATGATTTTTTAGTCAGTTATTTTTTATATTATCCTTTATTGCTTACGCTATTTCTTTCTAAGAATTCATAATTAACATACAATACTTTTTTTACTTTTACATTATTAATTAAATCTATTAAAGTATTAGCCGTGCATATTCCGGCATTAAAAGAATCAAATTTTATTGTTGAAAGTCCAGGTTCTATTATTTCATCAATATCATATCCTCCGAAAGAGATTACAGAAACATCATCTGGAATTTTTAATCCCATTTCTTTTAATACTTTATATACTCCTAAAGCTTGTCTGTCAGTTGAACATATTATAGCATCTATATTTTTATTTTTTAATAATTTTTCTGCCGCTATTTTTGCTTTCTCATAAGAAAAATCTGCTACTTCTATTGTTATATTTTCTATTCCATAATTAGCTAATCCGTCTAATACTCCATTTTTTCTTGTTATTCCAACAGCAATATCATTTTCATCTACAGTGATAAATCCTATATTTTTATGATTTTTAATACCTATATATTCCCCTATGTCTATACCGGCATTATAATCATCATTAACTATGCTTATTCCTTCACTGCATTCCTGTCCGTAAATTACTATTGGTATATCCAATTTCTTTAATGTATTTTTATGTTCTTCGGTGATATATGTCGCACTTAATACTATTCCATCAACATTTAATCTTTTTAATTTTTCTATATACTGCAGTTCTAATTTATGCTGATGATTTGTATTCATTATTATGGGCATATAATGTTTTTCTCTAAGAGTTTTTTCAAGTCCTGTTAATACTCTTGCCCCAACTATAGAGTCTAAAGCAGGTACTATTATTCCTATAATATGACTTTTTTTAGCCTTTAATCTTGCGAATGTGTTCGGCTCATAATCATATTCTGATATTATTTCCATTATTCTTTTTTTGGTTTCTTCTTTTAAATATCCGCCGTTAAAGTATCTGGATATAGTAGTTTTTGTAACGCCAGCAATTTCTGCTATTTCTTTCATAGTAATTTTTTTGTTCGTAGCCATTTTCCATTATCCTGATATTAATAAAGTATATACTTTTTATCGTTAAATACAAATTTATATAATTATTTTATAAAAAAATATATAATGCTTGACAAATATTAAAATATTGCTATAATATATTATGTAACCGGTTACATATACTGCAATTTTCAATAGGATTTTTATTATGGCTATCAATTATAAAAAAACTGCTGAAGAAATTATTAGAGTAGTGAATAAAGATAATATTATTTCTGCTACTTTCTGTGCCACAAGATTAAGATTAATAGTAAAAAACAGGGAAAGTATAAAAGATTCAGATGTTCAAAAAATAGAAGGTGTTAAAGGAGTATTTTTTAATTCAGATCAATATCAGATAATATTAGGTACAGGAGTAGTGAATAAAGTTTATGCTGAAGTTATTAATTTAGGCGTTACAGGAGCAGCAAAACAAAATACGGAAGAAACTAAAAAAGTGGGAGAGAAAAATAATTTTAGAAAGTTTATCCGTATATTTGCTGATGTATTTGTACCAATAATGCCTGCTATGATTGCAACTGGTTTATTTTAGGGCTTAAAGGTGCTTTAATCAATGATAGTTTTCTAGGTTTATTTAATTTGCAAGCGTCTAATATTCCTGTTTCTGTTATGATATTTATGAGTGTTTTAACAGAAACGACATTTGCATTTTTGCCTGCTTTAGTATGTTGGTCAACATTCAGAGTTTTCGGAGGTTCTCCTATATTGGGTATATTATTAGGTTTAATGCTTGTTTCGCCTGCTTTACCTAATGCTTATTTGGTAGCCAACCCAGACAGCGGAGTTAAGCCTATAATGTTGTTCGGATTCATACCTATAGTAGGATATCAAGGAAGCATACTTCCGGCACTTATTGCCGGTATAATAGGCTCTAAAGTGGAATTAAATTTAAGAAAAGTGATTCCAAATATAATAGATATACTAGCAACACCTTTTTTAACTTTACTTATAATGTTGATATTATCTTTAGCCGTAATAGGTCCTATTTTCCATATAGTTGAACAATGGATATTGATAGCTATAAATTTTTCTTTATCATTACCTTTTGGAATAGGAGGATTCATAATAGGGTTTGGAATAATATTTATAGTTGTAACAGGAGTACATCATATAATGAACTTAATAGAAATATCATTGCTTGCTGCTACTACTTTTAACCCTATTAATCCTCTTTTATCCGTTGCTAATTTAGCTGCTGGTGCTGCTTGTCTAGCTGTTACATTAAAAACTAGAAGAAAAAGCGTAAAAGCTATGGGATATGGTGCTACATTATCAGCTTGGCTTGGTATAACAGAGCCTGCTATATTTGGTATAAATATAAGATACGGAATAAAGCCTATGGTTTGCGGTGCTATTGCTGCCGGCATAACAGGTTTGATAGCAAGATTATTGAATCTACAGGCTACAGCTAATGGAGTTACAGGAATACCTGGAGCATTGCTTTATATTTATGACGGAAAGCAATTAGTTGGTTATGTTGCTGTTGCTTTAATTACTGTTTTATTATCCTTTACTCTTACTTGGTTCTTTGGCGTTCCTGATGAATATATGCAGGAAGATGAGGAGTAAAATAAAAAAGACGTTTACACTATAATTTCTACATAAATCCAATAAAATAATTTATTCGCTTAATATCATGTATTAGTTCTTGATACATGATATTAAGTATTATTATGTATTTAATTAATATAAGGAAATGAAATGAGACTGGTTAATAAAGTATTTGAAGAAGCAATAAAACTAAAAGAAATCGAATATTCTAAAGATAATAATAATAAATGGAGATTAAATTTTCATTTAATGCCTCCTGTAGGCTGGCTTAATGATCCTAATGCCTTATCATATTTCAAAGGCGAATATCATATATTTTTTCAGTATTCTCCATTTGATGTGGAAGGCGGATTAAAATTCTGGGGGCATTATATAACTAAAGACTTAATCAATCACAAATATGTGGGAGTATCAATATATCCAGATGAAAAATACGATTGTCATGGCGTGTATTCAGGTTCTGCCCTTATAGAAAATGATAAATTATACATATACTATACAGGTAATGTAAAACTTCTAGGCAAGCATGATTACATAGAAAGCGGAAGAGAAGCTAATACCATGCTTATAGTCTCCGAAGATGGTATTAACTTCTCTGAAAAAGAATGCTTAATGGAAATGAAGGATTATCCTAAAGATATAACTAATCATATAAGGGATCCAAAAGTATGGAAAGAAAATGATTCTTATTATATGGTTCAGGGTGCTAGAAAATATGGCATAGATAGAGATAATGATATTGGAGAGGTATTAATATTTAAATCTGAAGATAAAAGAAATTGGAAGCATATAAGCACTATAAATTCTAAAAATAGATTCGGCTATATGTGGGAATGTCCTGATTTGTTTCATTTAGACGGACAGAATATTTTAATAACTTGCCCTCAAGGTGTAGAGCAAATTGAAAATGTATATGAAAATATTTATCTTTCAGGATATTTTTTGATTAATGATGATTATAAAAATAAAGAACATATAGAGGTTAATAACTTTACTGTTCTTGACAGAGGATTTGATTTCTATGCTCCTCAGACTTTTTTAGATGAGAACGGAAATAGGGTCATAATAGGTTGGATGGGTGTTCCTGATACAGAAGATGATCATAAAAATTTAACTATTCAATACGGCTGGCAGCATTGTCTAACTGTAGCTAGAGAGTTAAGTTTTAAAAATGGAAAACTTTATCAAAAACCTCATAGAAGTTTAGAGAAGTTAAGAGAGAAAAAAATATTTGAAAAATCATGCTCTTATGATTCATTATCTGATAATTTGATTTCTAAAGATATTAATTCTTATGAAGTTATAATTAATAATATAAAAAGTTCTGATAATTTTGAATTATTAATTTCAGATGGTGTATCTATTAAATATAAAAATAATAGATTTATATTAGAATTTATAAATGATATAGGAATGAAAATAGGCGGCGGAAGACATAAAAGAAGTTCCGATTTAGAAAAGTTAGAAAATTTAAGAATACTTATAGATACTTCAGCCATAGAGATATTTGTAAATGACGGAGAGATAGTTTTTTCTACTAGATATTATCCTGATGAATATTCTTTTAAAATCATTGGTGATATGAATTTAACAATATATAAATTGTCTGATTTTAAGGTTAATCATTAATCTTTTGCACAGGAGCCAGACATATTGCATTAAGTATTCCTTAGTTTTTTAAAGTATAACATAGGTGTATCATAATTTAAAGCTGAATGTATTCGTTTATGAT
>CASGDY010000094.1 GCA_949300355.1 uncultured Brachyspira sp. | reverse complement strand
CGATGGAATTCTATATATAGTGCTGATAGAATTTTTAATGAAGTACCATTGTTATGTGTGCTTTTGCAACTTTGACGAAGTCCGGGAAAAGTTGATATAAAATAAAATAATATAATTTTTTAACTATATTTAAAACCCCGCCCTTTATTTTTTTTTATCTAATTTATAATTTTTAACTTTACTTATCTTTATAGCTTATTTAGAAATTTTAGCACCCGCCCAAGTTTAAATTAAAGTTAAAATGTATTTAACGCACGATAAACTGAATTTTAAGTATGAAGTTGATTTATCAATATAACTTTAATTATATTTAAAAATTCTATTACCGTGCGTTTGGAAATAAATAAAACTACTCTAAATACGCATTAAAAAATCTATATAAACCTTGAGAATCATATTCAACATTTTTTAATTTAGGAGATACTAAAAGTGCCTCAGAATAAAAATATATCGGTACTATAGCATTGTCATTCATGAAAATATTCTCTGCTAAATGAAGAGCATGCATTCTTATCTGATTGTTTTTGTTTGTGGATGCTATGTCAATATAATCATCAAAAGCCTTGTTTGAATATGAGCCGTAATTATTTGGAGCATCACTTTTAAAAATGTTTAAAAAGTTTATAGGATCATTATAATCGGCATACCATAGATAAACAGCTAAATCAAAATTTCTATCATACATGTTTTGAAGATAAGAAGCCCATTCATGCTTAACTATTCTTACATCTATGTTTAAATTCTCTTTAAGCATACTCTGAACAGCATCGGCAATATTTATGTCAAACTCTCTTGTCGCTATAAGCAAATCAATTACAGGAAAATTTCTTCCGTTTTTGTATCCTGCTTGAGATAATAATTTTTTAGCTTCTTCTATGTTTTTCTGATAGTTTGAAGATATTATATACTCTCCTGCTTTAGTTCTGAAATCTCCTTCTATATCGTTAATGCCATAAGGAACTAAACTTCCTGCCGGACGCTCTCCGCATCTTGTGATTGATTTTACTATATAATCTCTGTCAATGGCTAAAGATATGGCTTTTCTTACCTTTTCATTTTTCAAAACTTCTTTGTTTAGATTGAATCTGTAATAATATGATGCAGCAACTGGTACAATATGAACTATTCCTTTTTGCTTTAGGTTTTCAATATCATTTCTAGGAAAAGGCTTTGCAAAATGAATTGAATTATTAAGCACACCTGCAAGAGAAGTATTAGGCTCTTCCATTAAAAGAAAAGTTAATTTATTAGGCTTTATATTTTCATTATTCCAATAGTTGGTATTTCTTTCTAGTATTATGCTTTTATCGAAATTCCTTTCATTCATTTTAAAAGCACCATTTCCAATATATGTTGCAGGTTTTAGAGTCCAATCATCTCCGTATTCATTTATTATATCTTCTCGAACAGGATAAAAAGGAGGATAAGCAGCAAGCTCTAAAAAGTATGCAGTAGGACTGTTTAATTCCACTTCAAATGTATAATCGTCTATTGCTCTTACTCCAAGCTCTTCTATAGTTTTTTCGCCGCTTATAACTTCTTTTGCATTTTTTATCACTTCAAAATAATAGCTGTATTTGTTGGCAGTTTTTGGATCAACGGCTCGCCTCCAAGTATAAACAAAGTCCTGTGCTTTAACTTCTTTACCGTCGCTCCATTTAGCATTGGTTCTCAAATGAAAAGTGTAGATATTGCCTGCTTTGTTAATATCCCAACTTTCAGCAGCTCCGCCTATTATTTTATTGTTTGCATCTTTTTTTGTAAGCCCTTCAAAAGCATGAAGAATATATATCATAGTGAGATTGTCTGTGTTTAAAGTTGGATCCATAGTTAAAGGCTCTGGGGCAAGATTTATAACAATTTCATTATTTGTAACTATTTCTTTTTTTGAACAAGATACGAATACAATTAACAGCATTAATAAACCAGCAGTAATTATTTTTTTGAACATTTGTTTTTCCTTTGCATTAATTTTATAAAAAGTAGACTACAACTATATTCTAATATTTTTTACCTAATTAAGATTATAGGTGTAAATAAATTAGTATTATATTTATTATTAGTTTAGTATATCATTTATAGAAGATACACATAAATCAACAGTCTTATCTATTTCATATTCATTTATAATTAAAGGCGGATTAAAATAAATTACATTTCCCAAAGGTCTTAATAAAAGTCCTCTTTGAAGTGCCTTTTTATATATTTGATAACCCATTCTAAGTTTAGAGTCAAATCCTTCTTTTGTATTTTTATCAGTAACTAATTCCATAGCATTGATAAGCCCTATATTTCTAATCTCTCCTATATTTTTATGATCAAGTAATTTTTCTTTTAATTTATTATTTAAATATTTTGCTCTTACTTGTGCCTTATTTATAATATCATCTTCTCTCAAAACTTTTTGTACAGCCAAAGCAGCAGAACAGCCAAGAGGATTTCCGCTGTAAGTATGACTATGCATGAAAGCTTTTCCTTCATTATAGTCAGCATAGAAAGCATCGTATATTTTGTCTGTTGTTATTGTTATTGCCATAGGCATGTATCCGCCTGTTAAGCCTTTTGAAATACACATTATATCAGGGCTTATATTAGCATGATCGCATGCAAACATTTTTCCTGTGCGTCCGAAATTTGTAGCTATCTCATCAACTATAAAAACTACATCATATTTATCGCAAAGCTCCCTTAATTTTTTCAAGTATAGGGGAGGATATATTCTCATTCCAGCAGAAGCCTGAAGCAAAGGCTCTACTATAACAGCACAAGTTTCTTCTCCGTATTCTTTAAACTTTTTTTCAGCATCTTCAAAACATTCGCATTTGCAAGTTTCTCTATTTTTGCAGTATTTACATCTGTAGCAGTCAGGTGCTTCTATATGTATAGTGTCCATTAACATAGGCTTGTATATTTTGGCATATAAGTCCAAACTTCCAACAGATAATGCACCAATAGTTTCACCATGATATCCGTCAGTAAAACACATGAATCTTGTTCTTTTTGTATTTCCTATTTGATGCTGATATTGAAAAGCCATTTTTAATGCAGCTTCTACGGATGAAGAACCATTATCAGAAAAATTGAATTTAGTTAATCCTTTTGGAATTATTTTTATAAGCTCTTCGCATAATTTAATAGCTCCTTCATGAGAGAAGTTTGCAAATATAACATGCTCTAATCTGTCAAGCTGTGCTTTAATATTAGCATTTATTTTTTCATTGCAATGCCCAAGTAAATTGCACCACCAAGAACTTACGATATCAATATACTCTTTTCCGTCTTTATCGTATAAATAAATTCCATTTCCTCTGTCTATAATGATTGGAGGAAGCTCCTCATAATCTTTCATCTGCGAGCAAGGATGCCAAATATATTTTAAATCCTTTTCTTCTAATGTCATAACTAGTCCTTTATTAAGTGGATGTACTGAAGTAAAAAATATTATTCTATTCAAATAGAGTTTCTATATTTTTTTCATCTAGTTTAAAAATACCGTCTATAACAATCCCTATAATTTTTACTCCTGTCATTTCTTCTATCATTTTTCTATTATCATCATGCATTTCATTTGCCATTTCAAATCTATTTAATATTACGCCATTAACTTTTAGATTTTTACTTCTCATATATTCTATAGTTAAGACAGTAGAATTAATTGTGCCAAGTCCTGCATCTGCGATTATAAGAGAAGGGATATTTAATTCTTTTATTATATCTTCTAAAAATATTTTTTTATTATTATCATAGCGAATAGGGCATATTATACCGCCGCTTCCTTCTACTATCATATAATCATGTCTGTTATCTATATTTTTATAAGCATTTTTTATAACATTTATATCCGGAGGATTCCCCTCAATTTGTGCTGCCAAATGAGGGGAATAGGCATGCTTATAAGTGTATGACACCATTTCATCATAAGAATCTAATAAATCGGCCTGCTGTTTTACATACCAAGCATCGCTGTCTGTTATATCAAGACTTCCGCTTAATGCTGCTTTATAGTATCCGATATTCAACCCTTTATCTTTCATGTGTTTTGCAATTAATCCTGATACATAAGTTTTACCTATATCAGTACCTGTTGCTGTTATAAAAATAGCTTTAGCCATAAATATTTCCTAATAAATTAATCTTTATTATAAATTAGTCTTCTTTTAACTCTATTCTATATCCCAATTCCTCAACCATTTTTTTATCTGTTTCTATTGAAATGCCTGCAGTTGTGAGCATGTCGCCTGTTATAGCTGCATTAGCTCCGGATAAAAAGCATGATTTTCCTTTATCTTTCATAAGTCCTCTTCCGCCTGCAAGTCTTATGAATGCTTTTGGATTAATGAATCTGTATATTGCAACAATTCTTCTCATATCATCTTCAGTAAGAGGTTCAATATTTTCAAAAGGAGTGCTTGCTATAGGATTAAGCATATTAACAGGTATTGACATTATTCCAAGTTCTCTAAGCTCTATTGCCATATCAATTCTGTCTTCCCAAGTTTCGCCCATTCCCATAATACCGCCGCTGCATACAACCATTCCTGCTTTTTGTGCTGCTTTTATGGCATTGATTTTATCATCATAAGTATGAGTAGTGCATACTTTAGGGAAGAAATTTCTTGAAGCTTCTAAATTATTATGAACTCTTTTAAGTCCTGCATTCTTCATTTTGCTGAATCCTTCCTCATCAAGCAAGCCTAAAGAAGCACATACATATCCTTCAGTTTCTTTATTAACGGTTTCTATTGCATCATAAACTTCATTGATCTCTTTTCCGTATAAAGCTCTTCCTGATGTTACTATAGAGTATCTTAAAACACCTTTATTAAAATCACTTTTTCCCTGTTCTAATATTTTTTCTTTATCTAGAATATCATACTCATCGCATTTTGTATCATAATGAGATGACTGTGCACAGAATTTACAGTTTTCTGAGCATTTTCCGCTTTTAGCATTGATTATTGAGCACATATCGAATATATTAGAGCAGAAATATTTTCTTATTCCATTAGCCACAGAGCATAAATCTTCTAATGGTGCTTCTACCAATTTCATGGCTTCTTCTTTTGTTATATCATAGCCTTTTATTATTTTCTCTCTTAATTCTTCTAAAGATATTTCTTTTTTTATAATTAAATCTATATTGCTCATATATTATAACCTCCTATTTATGATACTCTATGATTTACACTTCCTGAAACTATTCTGTCTATTTTACCGTCCTGAAATTCCGCTACAAGAGCAAAGGTTTTATCTATATCCAATACTTTTACTATATGCTCTTCATTGTCTATATTAAGCGAAACTTTTTTTCCTATTAAAAAAGAACGTTTTTTGTATTCATCATAGAATGCCGCATTATTAAAATAGTATTCATACATTCTTTCTAATATCTTAGCTATTAAAATATTTCTTATATCTTTGTTATTTTGCATTTTATTTATTGAAACAGCTATATTATTAATTTCTTCAGGAAAACCATTCTTAGGGAAATTAACATTGATGCCTATTCCTATAACAGCATAATCCAATTTACCGTCTTCAAAACTGAAAGCCCCTTCTGTAAGTATTCCGCATACTTTTTTACCATTTATAAATACATCATTAACCCATTTAATCTGTGTATTTTCATTTGAAATTTCTTCTATAGATTTTGACACAGCCATAGCGGCGGCAGTAGTGATGAATGAACTATTAAAAATCTTTTTCTCTTTTTTTAGATTGAGTATAATGCTCATATATATGCCTGTACCATAAGGCGAGAAGAAAGATTTTCCGTTTCTTCCGTATCCGCTTGTTTGTTCTTCTGCAATTACTACGGTTCCGCTGTCAGCTCCGTTCATTGCCATGCCTCTTGCTACAATATTTGTAGATTCTACAGTTTTATATATTACAAAGTTGAATTTACCTCTATATTTAGGCATATTATCTTTTATTATTTTTGATGATAATATGTCTGTTTCTTTTGATAGAGCATAGCCTTTATTTGATACAGAAAGGATATCATAACCTTCATTTTTCAAAGATTTTACAACTTTCCAAACGGCAGCCCTGCTTACATTCAAATCATTTGCTAGTTTTTCGCCTGATATGAATAATCCCTTATTTGATTCTAGTATTGATATTATATTTTCTTTTAAATTTTTTCCCATAATTGAGAATAATAACATAACAATCATAATTGTCAACTTTAAAAATATAATAAGTTTACAATTTTTATTTAAATTGTATAGAGTATGAACAGCTATTTTTGATTAGGTCTTATATCGTATAATTGATATACATACTATAAAAATTCAATGTATTAATATTGTACATCTTTTATAATTTACATACTCTATATACTGTTTTAATCATCAATAGTGTTTTATAAATATACAATAGTTTAAAAATAATTGGTATATTTCTTGCATATATAATAGTGTAAGCGATGATGACTCGGTGAGAGTTAAAACAAATGATAGTTAATCGCTGATTAGATTTAGAAATATAAAAGTTTACATAAAAAGGAGTTTAATTATGACTAAAAGATTATTTTTTCCAGCTTTACATTCTATGTTAGATGATTTTAGAAGTTTTGATGAGGCATTCGGCAGTTTATATAACAATGATGAGGTTAGAAAATTATCTCATTACAATATAGAAGAAGATGATAAAAGTTACACTATAGAAATGGATATGCCGGGTGTAAGAAAAGAAGATTTAGAAATAGGTATAAAAGAAAATGTACTTTCTATATATGCTGAAAGAAAGAGAGTTAATAAACAAAAACTTATTGAGTCTTCAGCAGAAAATAGTGAGAACAAAGAAAATGATAATGAAGTGGTTGTTTCTAAATATGAACAAAGCTTTAATATCAGCACAAAAGGAATAGATGTTGAGAACATTGAAGCTAATTTGACAGACGGTGTTTTAAAAATAGTTCTTCCTAAAAAAGAGGAAGTAAAATATGAGAAAAAAATTAATATAGGTTAATTATTATTAATTAAATGAAGGCTATAAAATATAGAGGTTTATGGAAAATTATTAAAAATTAAAAATAATAGATAAGTTAATATAAATTAAGGAGTTTTAATATGTCAAGAAGAATATTTGTACCAACTTTACATTCAATTTTTTCAAATGCTAATAGATGTAATTCAACAGGAAGCTGCGGTCATTATAATGGCTACAATGCTTATAATGATTATCATAATAGAGTATCAAATTACAGAATAGAGGAAGATGATAAAAATTACATTATAGAAATGGATATGCCGGGCGTAAAAAAAGAGGATTTGGAAATAGGAATAAAAGAGAATATACTTTCCATATCTGCTAAAAGGAAAAAAACTTTCAAATCAGAAAATGGAGAGTCAAGGGAGGAAGTTATTTCAAGCTATGAGCAAAGCTTTAATATCAGCACAAAAGGAATTGATGTTGAAAATATAGCTGCCAATTTGAATAACGGCGTACTTATGGTAACACTTCCAAAGAAAGAAGAGCTTAAATACGAGAAAAAAATAGAAATAAAAGGAGAATAATTAAAGCCTATATGTAAATTCAATTCATAAGATATAATCCATAATAATAAGGACACAGGGTAGATAAAATATCCTGTGTCTTTTTTATTTTTTTAGTAATTTTTATTTTTCATTTTTTCATTATAAAAGCAATATTAAAATAGTTTCAATTTTTTTATAATAGTCTTATAATTAATAGGGATAGATTTATAAAAAGTACTGCTGCCTAAAGTTTTGAAAAAAATTTATTATATTAATAATAATTTAAGGAAGTATTTTATGAAAAAAAATATAGGTGAAATATTAAATAATATTAGAATGAATAAATTTATTAGTTTAAGAGATTTATCTGACAAAATGAATTTAGGCAGTGAAGGACATATATATTTAAGCGATATAGAATGCAGCAGAAAAATACCGTCAAAAGATGAAGTAATAAAAATATTGGACACACTAAAAGCAGATTATAATTTACCTGAAATAATTGATATATTGGAACATTCAGAAATAGATAATAGCATAGATGAAAATATTGACTATCAGGAAGAAACATATTTTAAAACTTTTAAGAAAAGAGGCTAATTATTATGAAAAATAATGAGATAGCAAAAATTATTGAACAAAATTTAAAAGATTATGAGAATAAAGGCGGAATAATAAAATATCCATTTCCTGTTATAGATTTTGCTTTTAGAAATTTCGGATTAGATGTTCAGTATGATGAAAGGTTATTCTCTAAATATAAAAATAAAGCAGGTATGATAAATATAAAAAAATCTGTTATAAATATTAACCCTAAAAGAGAAGATTTTAAGATAGGAGATTTTGTAGTACCTAAAGAATTTTATATAGAAGAATCTGAAAATCAAATCATAGCTCATGAAATAGGGCATTATGTAAAATACAAAAATATAGACAATAAAGATCTTTTTGATAAGGCTTATTATGTTGATGAGTATTCTAATATAATGTTTAATAATGAAGTATTTGCAAATAAATATGCTAGAAATTTATTAATTCCTAAAGATGAATTAAAAAAATTTCTTTCTAAAAATGAAATGATAGGCACAATAGATTTGATAAGAGAATCGGCAGTTATAAGAAAACATTTCGGTGTAACGGAGTTTATGCTTGAAGTTAGACTAAAAGAATTAAAAATACCATTTGTAAATGGATATTATATACCAGATCAATTAAAAAAAGATAATCTTATATATAGTAGAGAAAATTTATTAACATTAATGGAAATATCTATAGGGAATGGTTTTGGTTTAACACCTAATTATGGAGATGCTGAAAAAATAGTATATTTGTATAATAAAGCAACTGGAGAAAACAGAGACAGCGGACCTATTTATATGACATTATGGAGAATAGCAAGGGGAAAATATGATCATTTTGCAGAAATATGTGAAAGAAGATTAAGATTTATAAATGATCAAAGAAGAAAAATACCTGACATACAAAAACAAATAATATTAAAAAAATTAAAAAAAGAAGGTGCAAATAAAATAACTATATTCGGTTCATTTGTAAAAAAAGGTAAATCGATTTTTAATGATAAAAGCGATATTGATATATTAGTGAATTTTGAAGAGACTAAAAGCATGTTTGAAATGATAAGAATAAAAAATGAATTAGAACAGATGCTTTCAAGAAAAGTGGATTTGGTTCCTGAAAATAGTATAAAAGATTATATGATTGAATCAATAGAAGAAAATAAAGAAGTACTATTATAATTAAAGTAGGTAAAATAAAATGAAGAAAAGTGATGTATACTATATTAATGATATAAAAAAATGTATAAGTTCGATAGAAGATTATCTGCTTGAAATAAAAGATAAAAATGATTTTCTTAATAATGAAAGAATGCAAAAGTTAATGATATACGAAATAATTATTATAGGTGAAGCATCTTCCAAAATATCAATGGAAACTAAAAACAGCAATCCTCAAATAGAATGGCGTTTGCTTTCAGACATGCGTAATTTTTTAATACACCAATACCATGATGTTTGCAATGATATAGTATGGGAAACAGTGAATAAAGATATTCCTAAATTAAAGGAATATATTTACAGCATACAATTATAGGAGCACCACAATGACGCACCCACTCATAATAATATTTAAAGAATTTAAATTATACTTTTTTAAGAATAATAGTTTTGCGGGGCTTTGCTGCGAAGCACACAGACGTGCCGAACCCCACTTCTTTTACCGAGTAGGTACCTTTCGGTATTGGTATAGGCGAAGCCCGCCTGCGGCGAGAACCAAAAGAACTGCAATAATAATATAAAAGGAGGCCCAACAATGATACACCCACTCCCCTCAGGCTGGCAAGAAGTAAAACTTGGAGATATAGCTACAATAATAAAAGTAAAAAATAAAGAAAATAAAAACTATCCTGTTTTATCTAATTCTGCAATTTATGGTGTTGTATTACAAGAAGAATATTTTTATAAAAAAATAGCTAGCAAAAATGATACAACTAATTACTATATAGTAGATATCGGTAATTTTATATATAACCCAAGAATATCAGAAAATGCTCCAGCTGGACCTATTAATGTAAATAAATTAACAAAAGGTATAGTATCACCATTATATACGGTATTTCATGTGAAAAAAGAATATAGTGATTTTATAGCTTTTTATTTATCTAGTTTATTGTGGGTAAATTATTTAAAAGAAATAGCTAACTATGGTGCTAGATACGATAGATTAGGAATTAATGATAAAATGTTGCTTTCTATACCAATATTACTTCCACCCCTAGATGAACAAAAACGCATAGCAGAAGTGTTGTCATTATGCGATGATATTCGGAGTTAATAGAGAAAAAAGAGCAGTATAAGAAAGGCGTAATGCAAAGACTGCTAAGCGGTGAAGTGCGATTCAAAGGTTTTACGGACGAGTGGAAAACTGTAAGGCTTGGGAATATAACCGAAATGTCAAGCGGAGGAACACCAAATACAAAAAATAAAGAATATTGGAATGGTAATATAGTTTGGGTTACAATTAAAGATATTACAAGTGCAAACAATTTTTTATATGATAGTGAGAAAAAAATAACTAAAAAAGGATTAGAAAATTCATCAGCAAAAATGTTTCCAATAAATACAATATTATATGCTATGTATGCTTCAATAGGAGAATGCATAATATCAAAAGTAGAATGTACAACTAGTCAAGCTATATTAGGAATAGAATGTTCTGAAAAAATTGATTTTATGTTTCTTTATTACTTACTAGTTAGCTATAAAAATAATGCAAAAAGAATGAGACAAACAGGAACACAGCCAAATTTAAATAAACAAATAGTTTCTGATTTTGAATTTAATATACCAAGTCTAGAAGAACAGAAAAAGATTGCAGGGCTGCTTTCGGTTATAGATGAGGAGATAGAGAATCTTAAAAAGCAGTTAGAACTTCGTAAACAGCAGAAGAAAGGGCTTATGCAGAAATTATTAACAGGTGAAGTTAGAATATAAGAAGGTTTTTTTATGGTATTTGTTTGCCTTTTATTTATGGGATTGCTTTTTAAAGTTTGATTTATTTTTTGGTTTTATATTATTTGTATGCTTATTAGTTTAAGTAATGCTTTTTAGTATATAAAATCTTTTTTTCTTCGTTCTTTTTTGATTAGCCAAAAAAGAACCTTATATCCTCGATAAACTCGGATACGCTTCGCGAAAGACTGCATTTTTAAGATAAATTTTAGTTGTTACCACACATCTAATACATATTGAATAATATAAAGTTATAGCACTTGCGTTTTTTGCAACTTTTTTGTGCGTCAAAAAAGTTGATAATACATCTGAAAAAACATCAAAATTGACAAAATATAGTTGTTTAGGTATATATTATATCTTTTAACTCATTCAAAAATATGTTATTTATTTTATGAGTTGATACTGTAACCCTTAGAAAATTAGCTAGTATGTTTTCTTTATCATATTTTTTTACGAATATATTTCTTTTTATAAGTTCTTCGTATATATAATCAGATGTTCTATTTACATGTTTTATTAAAAGGAAATTTGCTCTTGAAGGCACTACTATAAAACCTTCTTTACTTAATAGTGTATCTAATCTTTCTCTTTCTAAAACTATATCGAATATATTATTATAGGAAGTTTTTTCATCTCTCAAAGCTGCAAGCGTTATAGTTTCGGATATTTTATTTATTCCGTATTTCTGTCTTAATTTTGACATGTTTTCTATATTTTCTGAATTGGATATTATAAAGTTAATATTAAGTCCTGATAAAGAATGAGAATGTGCAATGGATCTTATTATAATTAAATTTTTATATTCATTAATTAATTTTATAGCACTTTCTCCAGCAAAGTTTATATATGATTCATCTATAACATATATTCCTTCATAATGTTTTAGAAACTCTTCTATTTCTTTTATATTGATGAACATTCCAGTTTCAGCATTAGGGTTGCTTGCTATTATTATAGAATTTTTATTTCTTATATGTTTTTTTAGACAAATATTATAATCTTCTCTAGCTTCAATCACATCATAATGCATTTTATAATATAGAAAAATTCTTGTATATAAATCTCTGTAAGGTTCTTGAATAAATATTTTGTATTTATCATAAGAGTTGATAATACAAGCGAAAGCTTCATACATACCATTAACAGAAATTATATTATTATTTTCCACATTAAGATATTTAGACATTTCTTCATCTAATTGCTGAGGGCTATACTCAGGAAAAAATCTTAGAGAATCAATATCAAATTTTTCAAGCTCTTTAATAATATTTTTGGACGGCTTGTATGGATTTTCATTTTTGTCTAAAAAAATTTCTTTGTTCATTGTTGCTATGCTCGCCTACGCCCAAAGTATTGACTTAATAAATTAAGTCAATGCTCCGGCTCGCTTATTTATTGCTATGCTCGCCTACGCCCAAAGTATTGACTTAATAAATTAAGTCACACGCCTGTGTACCTTCGGTAATGTTACGGCTCGCTTATTTATTGCTATGCTCGCCTAGCCTTGGCTGCCTACTTGGTCGCCCAAAGGCTTTACTTAATGAATTAAGTTGCACATCTATGTAGCTTTTGTAATGTTTCAGCTCTTTTATATTTAAATTTCTAATATTTAAAATATATCATTTATAATTATCTTAATATTTTTAAATTAGTTTACACTTTTAAATTTTATGTTTAGTTAATGTAATATTTTTATCAAGTAATGTATTATGTTTAAATAAATGAAGAATCTTGTCGATAATTATGTTAGGTTGATTATTCACAATCAGCTTAAATTTTGTATATTATATCTTAAATTAAGAGGCAGATTTCAATGTCAGTAAAACAGGTTTCCGATCAAGAAATATTATCAATGTATTTAAATTATGAAGCAGTGGAGAAAGGATTATCTTCCAATACTTTAGAATCTTATAAAAGAGATATTGTAATATATCTTGATTTTCTAAACAGAAATAAAAAATCTATTTTAAAAGCTGCAAGAAAAGATATTGAAAAATTTTTGAGCGAAAGAAAAGAACAAGGTTCAAAATCCAGAACTGTAGCTAGAAACAAAGTAAGCATAGTTAATCTTTATAAGTTTTTAGTAATGGAAAATTATATCTCTAAAAATCCTACAGATAATTTAGAGGTTATACGTTTAAAAAGAGTATTGCCTGAATCGCTTACAACAACTGAAGTAGATGATTTGCTTTCAGTTCATAATGAAAAGACTGATAAAGGATTAAGAGATAAGGCTATATTTGAGCTTATGTATTCTTCCGGACTTAGAGTTAGTGAAATTTGTTCTTTAAAGATTGATGATATATTTTTTGAAGGTAAATATTTAAAGATATGCGGCAAAGGTAAAAGAGAGAGAATAGTACCTATTAATGACAGAGCTTTAGATATTCTGCAAAGATACATTCAAACTAGCAGAGTAATAATGGTAAAAGGTAAAAAAACAAGCGAATTATTCCTAAATTTCAGAGGAGATAAGATTTCAAGAGTAGGTATTTGGAAAATAGTTAAAGAGGCTATGAAAAAAAGTAAAATAGAAAAAAATATTTATCCTCATACTTTAAGGCATAGTTTTGCCACACATCTTATACAGCATGGTGCAGATTTAAGAGCAGTACAGAGAATGCTCGGACATTCTGATATTACTACAACAGAGATTTATACTCATGTTGATTCCGCACATCTAAAAAAACAGATAGCAAAACACCCTAAACATGCTAGACAAAATACTAATATATAATAAAATATAACGAATTGGAAATAATAAATGAAAAGAAGCATAATAGCCACAACAATATTACTACTCATATCTATATCATTAGTAGCATTAACTTTCGGTATAGGTGAAAGAATGACAATAGTCAGTCATAATGATAATAATCCAGATTATATTTTTGATGAAACAGAAAAGAATCATAGAATAGATATGTATAATCCTGATTCTCTTTCACTTGTTACATCAAAGCCTATATATGATTATGATTTATCTGTAGATTTAGAAGATATCTATACAGAAGAAGAAATCAGTGCTGATTCTGATATAGAATATTTGAATCAAAATATGCTTCTTAGTGATGAAGAGATGAGCAGTGAAATGCCTAATCCTAATATACT
The DNA here is from genome assembly GCA_949300355.1 of uncultured Brachyspira sp. Taxonomy (GTDB): domain Bacteria; phylum Spirochaetota; class Brachyspiria; order Brachyspirales; family Brachyspiraceae; genus Brachyspira. The sequence goes on along the minus strand of CASGDY010000094.1, from coordinate 1,949 downwards.
TCCTGCTATGGCATATAATGCTAATAATATAGATAGAACCGCTGATAAGCTAAGTGTATCGGTAGATTTGGCTATACAAAATGCAAGAAGCAGAGAAGCTCCTAGAGTGGCAATAGATTTATCTAAAATATCAGTATTCAGATATGAACCGGTAGTTATTAATGCTTCTGTATATACTGAAGATGTCGTAAAAAATATAAGTATATATGTAAGATATAAAAAAGATAAAATAGTTAGAATGAACGGAGATGAAAAACATTCTATAAATGTATTTAAAGTAAATAATTCAGAATATAAAGGAACTTATTTGCATCCATTCGGCGGAGATTTGGGAGAGTATCAGGCTGTAGTTTTGGTTCAGACTAAAAACGGAGTATATGGTTATACAAAAGATTTTACAGTTAAAGGCAGACAGTCTCCTCCTGCTAAAGAAACTAAAAAAATAGCTACTTTAGAATATGCAATAGATTTAACAACTAAAAAAATTCCTAGCGTAGAAACAGGAGAACCTACTACATATGATGCTATATATGATTGGATAAGATATATGAAATGCGATATGTTCTGGGCAATAGGCGGACAGACTACAGGCTGGACTGCTGGAATTACTCCTGATGAGCCTTGGGCTAGAGATATGATTAAAAATATAGAAAATCTTGCCGCAAGCAAAGCTAAAGGTAATGTTGAGCTTGGTGCTTATGTTATGAGTTATTTTGCAGCAGGCGGCGGTGCTAGAAAAGGCGGTTATGAGGTTTCTATAGGATACAATTCTGCTACTCAAAGTCTTGTGGAAAGCAGACATATATCTTTAGATGATCCTAAAAGAGTACAGGATATTATAGATATATTAAAAAGATATGATTCTAATCCTAATATATCATATTTAGGTCTTGACTTCATAAGAACAGGTGAGGTTGATGGATATGAAATGGTTGATGAAATGGTAGAGCTTACAGGTGTTTATGTGCCTGCAAATTGGTCTACTATGAGTAAAGCTGCTCGTATGCGTTGGCTTGCTGTTAATAGAGGCAGAAAAGAAATAGGTATGAAATGGAGATGGTTCAGAGCTCATAAAGAAGCTTTAATAATAAAAGCCATAAAAGATTCTGGAATAAGAAAAAAATTATGGGCATTCACTTTAGGTTGGAATCATGGTCAGGAACATGGACAGGACCCTTATATGTTCTTTGATGCTGGTATAGATTATGATGCAGTTATGATATATGAAGCTAGCCGTCCTCAGCATGTAAGTATGCTTACTGCTTGGCCTCAGTATTTATCAGGCGAATATAATGTATTAGTTGGAAATATGATAGATAACAGACTGCAGGATGGAAGTTTGAGACCGGAACTTGAATATATGAGAAGAGTATATGAATCTGAAGCTAAATTCAATAGAAGCAGCAGAATAAGAGGAATATTCTTCCATGATATATCAAGAATGTTATGGTCTAAATTTAGAGGTTCAGGAAATAGTATAAGAGAATGGGCTAATATAAATGCTTCTATTGTTTCAAGAATAGAAGAGAAATATTCTGAAAATCCATTCAATGTTACTGTTAAATTGGATGAAAGAAACAGAACAGGGGTTCTTACTATAGTTAATAGAACTTCTAAAAGACAAAGTAATGTAACTATTAAAACTGATTTAGCTCAGGCTTTATCTACTATAGTACTTGATAATGAAACTGTTGATATTGGTCCTGGAGAAACTGTTGAGATAGGATTCAGATATGCTTATGGCAGAAGCAGATATTCTTCGCTTATGGCATTTAGAGTTGCTTCTTCTTCAGGTGAAGAGAATGTTGCTGTTGCTTATACTTTACTTAATTCTCTAAGGGCTAGACCTAAACAAGAAGAAAGTCCTACTTTAGCTAAAAGCACTGATGATAAAAAAGAAGATGAAAAAGTGAAAGATAATTAATAGAAATTAATAGAAATTAATAGAA
>CASGDY010000093.1 GCA_949300355.1 uncultured Brachyspira sp. | reverse complement strand
GAAGCACCTGCAGAGTTTATGATTTATATACCAAAATACAGAGCTGCATCAAGTGCTGAAGTAATGAATCATACACTTCATAATTTATCAACATTAAGAGGAGCTAAGACAAGAGATTCTATTGTATGGGCTAAGGCCATAGAGAAATCAAAAGAATTCTTAAAAAATAGAACTGATGTATTATTCGGTTCTCATCACTGGCCTATATGGGAACAAAGCAATATAGATGATTTTCTAAATAAGCATGGAGATTTATATAAATATATTCATGATCAAACTTTAAGATATGCTAATATGGGATACACTCCTATAGAGATAGCAGAAAAAATACAGATACCAGATAACACTCCTATAGAGATAGCAGAAAAAATACAGATACCAGATAATTTAGCAAAAGAATTTTATAACAGAGGTTATTATGGTTCTATAAATCATGATGTAAAAGCTGTTTTATGATTTTTATTTCGGTGCTTGGTGGGACGGAAATCCTGTTAATTTATATAAACTTCCTCCTGAAGAATCAGCGAAAAGATATGTTGAGTTTATGGGAGGCGAAGATAATATTATAAAAATGGCTAAAAAATCTTATGATGAAGGTGATTACAGATGGGTTGTTGAGGTATTAAATAATGTTATTTTTGCAAATCCTGATAATACAGAAGCAAGAAGACTCAGTGCCGATGCTATGGAACAATTAGGATATCAAAGCGAATCTGCCGTTTGGAGAGCTTATTTACTTACCGGTGCTTATGAGCTTAGAAATGGTATAGATCCAAATATGAAAGCTCCTCAAACTACATCATTAGATATGATAAATGCATTATCTGCTGAAAATATGTTTGAATATATATCAGTCGCTTTAAATCCTGATAAAGTAAAAGATAAAAATATATCAGTACTTTTTAATATCACAGATGATAATAAATATCTTGTAAAAATTGAAAACTCTGTATTAAAATATAAAAAATATAATAATGAAAATACTGACTATACAATAGATATTAACATGGCAGATTTTAAAAAGGCATTATTTACTAAAAAGGCCGATGATTTAAATATTAACAATAAAGAAGTATTTAATGAGTTTTTATCCTACTTTGACACTTTCAATTATTGGTTTAACATAGTTACACCTTAATCACATCTTTTTTTCAAATGAATGCGGCGGGTATATAAAATGCCTGCCGTAATTATTATAAAAAAATTAATATACCTAAACAACTATATTTTGTTAAAAATTATTTTCTTAGTTTTATTATTTGTGGGGACTAGCCCCCACACCCCCACTTCTTTTGCCGACGCTTTGCGTGCCGTAGGCAAGGCACCTACTCGGTGGTGACCCAAAGAAGCTTATATCCTCGACAGGCTCGGATACGCTTCGCGAAAGGCTGCATTTTGGCTTAAATTTAGTAATTTATCTTACATGTAAAACATGATTTTAGTATGATTTAGTACTAATTTTATACTTGCACTTTTTGGTTCTTTGACGAAGTCCGCCTGTGGCGTGCGGCGGGAAAAAGAACAATAAAAAAATTGAGAAAATTAAAAATTTTCAGTATATTTAAACAATTATATTTTTTACTTCTTAATTATTATTTTATAATCATAACAAATAAAAAATTAATACATAAACATAGCATCGCCGTAAGAAAAAAATCTGTAATTATTTTCTACCGCTATTTTATAGGCGTTCATTATATTATCATAACCTGCAAAAGCACTAACCATAGCAAGCAATGTAGAATGAGGCGTGTGAAAATTAGTAATTAAAGCATCAACGCATTTAAACTTATAAGGCGGATAAATAAATATATCAGTAGAGCCTTCCATTCTTTTAAAATCATAATTATGATATTCGCTTTCTAAAACTCTTGCAACAGTAGTTCCGCATGACACAACTCTCCTGCCCTCTTTCTTTGCATTGATTATTATATCATAGCTTTCTTTCGGTATTATAAATTTTTCTTCATGCATAACATGATTTCGTAAATCATCTTCTTTTAAAGGATTAAAAGTTGAAAAGCCTACATGCAATGTAACATAGCAGACAGTAATTCCCATAGACTTTATTTTCTCTAAAAGCTCTTTAGTAAAATGAAGTCCTGATGTAGGGGATGCAATACTTCCTTCATTTTTGGCATATACATTCTGATAAAATTCTTTGTCTTTATCATTGTATTCTTCTTCGCCTTTTTTCTTTCTGCTTTGAATAATATATGGAGGAAGCGGAACTTTTCCTATACTATCTAAAATTTCACTTGTTAATGGTTTTGAAAATTTTATTATTTTAGTTGATATATTATCTTTTTCTATTAATGCCTCAATATCTCCTACATTTTCTAAATGAGAATAATTCAAATATAATATATCTTTTTCTTTTATATTCTTACCTTTTATTAAACATTCCCAAACACTCTCATCATTATCAACTTTATTAAGAAGAAGAATCTCAGAATTTCCTCCTGTATTTTTTTTAGCGTATATTCTAGCTGGTATTACCTTACTATCATTGAGAACTAAAACATCATTTTTTTTTAAATAATTAATTATATCTGAAAATATTTTATGCTCTAATGTTCCTGTATTTTTATTTAAAATCATCAATTTACAATGATCTCTCTCGTAATTTGGAGTTGTAGCTATTAAATTTTCAGGTAAATAAAAATTATAGGTTTCTTTACTAAAATAATCTGTCATAACTTTTTATCACTTTTTTAAATTTAGAATGTTACTATTATCTTTCTTTGTCTTAAAAATTTTGTAAGACTTTTTTTAGTTGAAGAACTAGATTTTACTATGGCATATTCATCATTAATCTTCGTTATAATAATACCCTTTCTTTTAGCCTCATAAATGATTTCTTCTAATTTATTGGCATCTTTTATTATAACAAGAGTAACATTATCATATACATAAGAAATAATTCCTCTCTCATACCATCTCTTTATGCTAGTTTCTATATGCTTTGGAATCTCCACATTATTATCTAATAATATATTTTTTAATACTATCAAAAATTTATCAAAACAATATTCTGACTCTTCATCGCTTATAATTGTTTTTCCTTTTAATACGCTTTCTTCAGTCATAGTATAAGTATAAACCGTTTCCTGCTTATCAAGTTCAAAATATAAATTGCACATATAAATAAAATTATTAGAAAACAAATAATGATTTATCAATGTGAGTTCAAAATTTCCATTAATGAATGACTTTCTGAAATTATTTTCTTCTGTATAAGCATTTATATTTCTGATTGCAAGTACAGCATTCTCATAAAAAGAAACTTCAGCAATTCCTAAAATAAACATAGAATAAATAATATTATTATATGTTTCAGCTGTTATAGAAAGATTATATTTTTCTTTCAATTTCATAAATAACACTGATTTTGATATGCTTTCATTTTCTATAATAGAAAAAATGTGCTTATAATAATCTGAATAATTTTTATAAACAATCTTTGTTATAGAATCCATTCTCTCTTCTATAGAAGATGAAAGATATTTTTTTATATTATCATATTCCAATGATATAAAATTTTTATTATCTAATTTAATTAAATCTAATTTCAAACATATATTTATTATAGCAGAAGGCTCTAAATTATTAGTTAAAAAATTTATATTAATATCATCAGTAGATAATTTCTGAACATCGCATTCATATATAAAAGTTTCAATATCATTCAATATATTAAAATGATTATAAATAAAAACTGAACTCTCAATATTCTCTTTCAAGCTCTTCTCTAAATTCTCTACAACATTTTTATTATTTACAGCCACATAAACTTTAAGATCATTTTGATGAAAATAAACAGAAAGAATATTAGATTTGCATAAAGTGAATAATTCATCATCATCTATTTTTGCTTTATTATATTCTACAATATTACCATTTTCATATATATGAATAATCTTATGAAGATATTTTTTATAAGCATTGGCAGTATATGCTGCATCCACATAATAAGGAATTTTAATATCATCTTTTAAGATTATACTTTCTATTATTGATTTTACATTCGGCAAAAAATACAAAGTATCATCATGAGAATTTAATCTTCTTCTTTTTATTTTTAAGTATAAAAGCCCTGATTTTTTTATTTCATTTATATAATCAAAAAATGCAGGTACTTGCTTCTGACTGTACTTTAAAGAATATGCTATATCTATAGAGTTCAATTCTTTACTTTCATTTTTAAGAACATAAAGAACTATATCTTTGGCTTCTTTAGATAAAGCATAAAACTTAAAAGAAACTAATGAAACATTTGAAGACTTAATATCTAAATCTTCTATATTTTTAGCTTTCCAAATTTTGAATAATTCTTTTAAAGTATCTTTAGAAATTTGATCATACATATTTTTATCTTTACTTTTATTTAATTATAAAATATTTGAAGAAGCCTTGTTCCACATCATCAGGTCTTTTTGACTGTATCCAAGCAATCATAGGCTGACCTTTTATATGTCTGTAAGGAACTAATCCCCACATTCTGCTGTCGCAGCTTTGATCTCTGTTATCGCCCATTACAAAGAAATAATCTTCAGGCACATTGTATATATATTCATCCGGTCTGTCTTTAGTATTAGGAACATATATATTCATCCAATACCATAATTTAATATCATCGCTTACCACTTTATCATTAATATACACTTCAAAAGAACTAAGATCATTATAATAGTCGGATCTATCAACTAACTTTTTAAATATTATAACATCGCCTTTTTTAGGTACATATATAGGGCCGTAAATATCTATAATAGGTACAAATTCTCTATCATCTCCATAAAAGAAATATCCCCATTTATCTTCTATTTCATTACCGTTTATAATTATTTTCTTATTTCTAATCTCTACAGTTTCACCGGCAGTAGCAATAACACGTTTTACAAATTCTTTTCTAGGGTCTAAATCCACAGTTTTAAGCCCTAAAAATAAAGGAACTGGCGCCATATGGGTTCCGCCTGTGAGTTTCTCTCCCAAAAAATCAGCAAAAAGGAATCTAGGATCCCAAGTAAAAGGAGTAAGAGAAAATATCATAACAGGCAGTTTGAGCATCTGCACTAAAGGTGAAGGCTCATAATAAGGCATAGCAGATTCGCATCCGAAAGAAGCAGAAGGAGGTGCTCTGAATACCACCAAATCTCCTCTTTGAGGTGATTTTATCTTTGGAAGTCTGTATCCCAAAAGTCCGTCTGTAAATGGAAGTTTTACTCCATAAACGAATCTATTTGCAAAAAGTCTATCACCCGGCATTATTATAGGTATCATAGAGCCTGTAGGAATTTGATAGTTTTGTATTAAAAATGTATTTATAAGAAGCACTATCACTATAGCATATAATATTTCTTTTAATGTATGTTTAAAATTACGGCATTCGCCTATTATTGTTTCAGTAATATTTTTTATAGGATTCTCCATTAATTTAACCCCTTCCAATAATAAATATTGATGTAAAAGTATATAATAAAACTATTAAAATAGCAATTAAATAAAACGAATTTACTTTAATTAAATATAAAATTATTACTATTATAATGTAGGAAGGTAAATACCAAGTTTATAAAACTTAATTAAACCATTAATTTCTTCTTTTTTTTCAAAATCTATATTTGTATTGTTTGGATTATTTGAAGGATATATTATAATACAATTTGGAACATAATTATTAATGTTCTCATTTACAAACTCTTTTACTACATCTTCGAGTCTTCCATATCCTGAAAGCTGTCTAATATCTTCTATAGTAACACTATTATTGTAAATATTTTTATATTTACTGTCTGCTATACAATCGTATCCATTACCTTTTATTATAAAATCAGGCTTTAATTTATGTATGCTATAGCTTTTTTGATATAATATTTCAGCCTTATCTTTCAATGAATCTTCAAGCAGAGCATAAACATATTTCTCAAATAATAATGACATATCAATATAAAAAGGCGGAGCATAATTTTCTTTACTTGAATCTCTATATCTTTTTAATTTTATTATATTAATAGCCAGTTTTATAAGAAGTTTATATTTTTTGTATAAAGGATTTAATTTTATATTATGAAGTTCATAAAAATGAAGCTCATCAGACACTTCAGAAAAAAAGCTCATACAAGAAAAAGAATTATAAATACTTCCTATATTAGAATAACATATTTTTAATGCCTTCTTTAATATTCTATTTTCCAAGCAATTTATATCATAATCAAAATAAGAACAATATACTCTGTCATTTCTTGCAGTCATAATATTTTTCTTTATATGATTTGAAAAATCTATTTTACCTTTTATTTTTGAATTAAGATTTTCTTCTTTTCTTATAAAATTTCTTTTAAGTCCGTTATTAAGCTCTAATTCAAGCATTCTTAAAAAATGTATACTTGTTAATGCATCAAGTCCTTTTATCAATTTATTTTCTTTATAATCTATAGCAGGCTCTTCAAAATTAATGCTGTATATTTTATCAAAATCTTTTATAATACTTGAATATGATAAGCATTTTGAAAACATTTTCATAAAATCAATATTTTCTATTTTAGGATTTATTATAATATTTTTTGTATATTTATCATCAAGCCAGAAAGCACCTATATAATAAGAAAGAGTTCTGCTGTATGAATTCTCTCCAAATATATATTCTCCATATTTTGATTTATTTATGCATTCTGTAAGAGAATCACAATCTATATTATTATGCTCATTAAATGAAGCAGAATTGTTTTTACAAAATTCGCATTCACATTGATTATCTAAATTATCCATAATGATTATATCGCTAATTCTTTAATTGCTTTTTTTACACTGCTGTCATTTTTTAATATACCGTCTTTATAATATTCAAATAATAAAGGCTTGATTTCATATTCTAATTTTCTTTTTAACTCTTCTTCATTTTCAGCCATAAAATAGCTATGCCCTATCATAATATCATCAAACTCAAATTCTTCATTCAAATTATTTTCTATAATTTTTTCTACATCACTAAATAACTTTAATGCTTTATCTTTACAATCAGAGTTTTTTTCATTATAAAAACTTTCTATTTTTTCTTTATCAGCCTTAATAGTTATAAATGCAAATCTTCTTCTTAAGGCATAATCAATATAACCAATGCTTCTGTCAGTAGTGTTCATAGTACCTATTATATATAAATTACTAGGCACTGAAAATATTTCTTTGGAATAAGGTAGTTTAACTTCTATTTCATTGTCAGCATTTTTTCTTTTATCAGCTTCCAATAATGTAATAAGCTCACCGAATATTTTTGCTATATTTCCACGGTTAATTTCATCTATTATAAGAACAACAGGATTTTTATTTATTTCATCAATGTCCGCTAAATTATATTTATCTTTCAAATATTCTAATAAAGATTTTACATAAGATTTAGAAGTTATATTTTTTTTAAGTGAATAATATAACTGTTTTACTCCATTATTTAAATTGTATAGGTTTCCTGTTTTACTTTTTTCAGGACGACATTTGACAATATTATTATCTATAAATAAAGAGAATTTCTCTTTATCTTCTAATGTTTCTAATTCCAAATAACCAGTATTTTTATTTATTTCTTTCGCCTTTCCATTATAAAGCTCATCAGTAAAATTATTCCATGCCTCTTCGAATCCAACTTTTCCTACTTCCTGTATTTCTTTTGATTTATTGCAAGCCTCTTTAAAAATTCCATCTTTAATCTCATAATATATATTTCCATCGTCAGAAACAGGCTTATATCCCTCAACAAATTCCTCATAATCCATTGATTGATGAAAAGTTGTAAAAAATATCTGATTACTTTTAATAAGCTCATTATATCTTTTCATAACTTCTTTTCTGTCATCTGATATTTTTCCGTCAATCAAATTAACAGCAATTTCAGCAGTAGAATAAGTTTTTCCTGTACCTGGTGCTCCTTGAAGTATGATCTGCTTTTTTTGTTTTAGTATATTAATAATCTCTTCTTTTTCCATTTTTTTTAGTTCCTTATAATAAGCTTCATTACATTGTGTTAAATAATCATTGTTATTATCTGTAACAAATCCTGTACCTGAAGGAGTAGGATAGTAAATATGTTCTTCAAGTTCAAACCATTTTTTTACGTATACAATATCTATGTCAGCTTTTGGCGGTACTTGATATTTTTTTATTTCATCATTAGTTATATAATCTTTCCAGAACCAATATTCAGCCTCATCTGATATTACTTCTGCTATAGCTAATAAATAGTGTCCAGATTTTGCTGCTACTAAATCTCCTGGCTGTAACTTTCTAAAACTTTCTATATTATGGTTGCCACTTCCTAATATAGCAATATTATTATTTTTAAATAAATCAAAATAACAAACTCCACCACTTTCCAACTTGTTCCGCAAGAAAAAACCCTTTTAAATTCCATAAAAATACCAATTAAATAAAAAATTATTTTAAAGTTATTATAAAATATAAAATACTAAATAACAACAATATATAATAAACATTTTATTTACAAAAAATAAATAGGTTATATAATATGCAAATAAAATCTTATGGAGATAATATTGAAGAAAATATTTACACTATTTTCACTAATTATATTAACTATATCATTATCATCATGTGCTGCCAAAGTACATTTAATAAATGATACTTTCTATGGGCAAAAAGTTTATCAAACAGATTATATTTCTATAAGTTATTGGTCAGAAACTATCAAATTCAGACTTAAAAGTACAAACGACCCTAATAACATAATATTGGAAGCACAGTATATTGCTGACAGTTCTTTTAGTATAAAAGAAACAAGTAAAATAGTATTGAAATTTGAAGATGATACTTATTTGATTCTTCATTATACTTCTATTATGCCTAAAACAGAAAGTGAAATTATATACGGTACTTCTATATATTTTATGGATACAGCTTATGTAGATAGAAGCTACAGTATAAATGCTGAAAACACTATAAAAGAAATGAAAGTTTTAACTGATGTAAGAGTAGAAACAGCTGACGGATTCAAAAATTTAAAAGTAAAAAAAGATGCCGCAAATGATTTGATAAGGCTTTATAATGAAATGCAGGATTTATTATCAAAAAATCAATAATATTATAGTAGATATTCAATATAATTATTTTTATAAAAATACCAAAAAATTATATAAATCATATTGACAAATATCAAAATAGCTATATATTATATCTCGTTTTTATTAATCAGACCGAATTTATACTTTGATTTACTAATATAACAGAGATTATACTATGAATACCAATTCAATGAAATTTAATGGCGGTAAAAAAACTCTTTTTGGAAATTTTGATTTTTACAAATTATGCATATCCATTGCAGTACCTGTAATGCTACAGCAGCTTATAATGGGTATGGTATCCTTAATAGATAACTTTATGGTAGCAGAATTAGGCGATATAAAAATGGCTGCTGTAAATGTATCTAATCAATTAAACTTTATATATTTGGTAATACTTAATACTTGTTATGGTGCAGGCGGAATATATATGGCTCAAAATAATGGGGCTGATAATAAGGAAGGTATGCAGCAGGCTTTCAGATTTAAAGTAATACTTCCGCTTATTATTTCCATTTCATATATGATATTAATGCTTGTTAATCCTGAAATATTTATGAGATTAATGACTAGAGGAAATGCCTCTCAGGAAGAAATACTATTATCAAGCACAAAATATATGAGTATAATAGCATTTACATTTATACCAATATCAATATCCGGTGCTATAGGTACTTCATACAGAGAAATAGGAAAACCGCATATTCCTCTTATAATATCTGTTATAGCTACATTCTGTAATGCTATAGGAAATTACATACTTATATATGGAAATTTTGGAGCTCCAAGACTTGAAGAAAAAGGTGCTGCCATTGCTACATTAATAGCTAGAATAATAGAAATGATTTTATTTATAGTGTATATAAAACTTCATAAAGAGAAATTTTATGTAAGAACTAGAGAAATACTTAAAGTAAAATTAAATGTATTTTATTCGATGCTTAAGAAATCAAGTTTAATATTTTTGAGCGAAATAAGCTGGGGATTAAGCGAAATGTTTATGACAGCTTTATATAATAGCAGAGGCGGAGCTGAAACGGTTGCAGGTATGGCTTCAGGGTTTACTATAGCTAATATATTCTATTTAGTTTTTCAGGGAATATTTGTATCTACTATGGTAGTTGTTGGAGGTACACTAGGACGCGGAGAATTGGAAGATGCAAGAAATAAAGCAAGATGGATATTAAATGGATCCGTTATAGCAGGTTTAGTGGTTGGTTTAGTGCAAATGTCGTCTACCCTATTAATACCTTTTATATTCTCAAAACTTACTATAGATGCTCAGGCAATAACAAGAAATTTAGTAATACTCATAGCCTGTTATATGCCTGTATGGACATATATTAATGCTCAATTTGCAGTTTCAAGGGCCGGAGGAGATACCGTATTTGGATTTGCTGTTGATGTACCTGTTTCATTACTTATGTTTGCACCTTTAGCTTTGATACTGGCTAAATTTACATCTGTTGGACCTGTGGCTATGTTCGGTATAGCTAAATTAACAGATTTTGCTAAAATTACAGTTGGTGTTATAATGCTTAAAAAAGAAAGATGGGTGAGAAAACTTACAGAATAATATTATTGATGTTTAAAATGTAAGTTAATAATAAAAATATCAATAGTATAAATAATTATTCAAATTTAAAAATTATTATAAGTAAGTAAATACTTAATAAGCTAATTCCGATTATATAAACGGTATTTTATTTTTTGTTAATTTTATTTTTCTGCTTTTAATATATTAAAATTAACTTA
>CASGDY010000092.1 GCA_949300355.1 uncultured Brachyspira sp. | reverse complement strand
TCAGCGAGTTTATATCGTAACAATAACCCGAGATATAAACGAGCAGATTATAACTTTAGTTATAATCTATAGTCAGCGAGTTTATATCGTAACAATAATAGGACGTTTTATGACATTATCAGAAATTAAAGGTATAGTATCTAATATTAAAGAACAATCAGAAATATTAAGGGGGTATCTTTGACCCAGATTCTATTTATAAGAGGGTTAAAGAGATAGACGAAATATCAGCTAAAGATGATTTTTGGAATGATAATATAGCAGCTCAGAAACTTATGAAGGAGAGAATGCTTCTTCTTGATAAGATAGAGCCTGTAGAAAATTTGATAAAAAATTCTAATAATATATATGAATTGGTTGAAATGGCTATAGAGTCAAATGATTCTGAAATGGAAAAAGAATTAGAAACTGAATGTTTGGAATTACAGAAAGTTTTTGATGAATTGGAGACAAAGAATTTATTTTCAGGTGAATTCGACAGTAAGAATGCATATTTAACATTGAATGCAGGAGCAGGCGGTACAGAGAGTTGCGATTGGGCTTCTATGCTTTCAAGAATGTATGTAAGATTCTGCGAAAGACATGGCTTTACAGTTGAAACCACAGATGAACTTCCGGGAGATGAAGCAGGAATCAAACAAATAAGTTTTTATGTTCAAGGGCTTTATGCTTATGGATATTTACGTTCAGAAATAGGAGTACATAGACTTGTAAGAATATCTCCTTTCGATGCTAATGCTAAAAGACATACTTCATTTGTTGCTGTTAGTGTTATGCCGGATATAGATGAAGATATTGAAATAGAAATAAACCCTGCAGATTTGAGAATAGATACTTACAGAGCTTCAGGAGCCGGCGGACAGCATGTTAACAAAACTTCATCAGCTATCAGAATAACTCATATCCCTACTAATATAGTTGTTCAGTGTCAGGCAGAAAGAAGTCAGCATAACAATAAAGATATGGCTATGAAAATGCTTAAAGCTAAACTGTATCAATTAGAAAAAGAGAAATTAGATAAAGAAAAGCAGAAAATAGCAGGAGAGAAAACAGATATAGCTTGGGGTAATCAGATTAGAAGTTATGTATTCCAGCCTTATCAAATGGTAAAAGATTTAAGAACGGGCTGTGAGAGCGGAAATATGAACTCTGTAATGGATGGAAATATAGATGAATTTATATCTGCATATCTTAAACAGCAAATAAAAAAATAAGATTATAGTATGATTTAATATGTAATTTCCATTTTTTATTATATATATGTAAGTAGTTAATAATATTATGTTACTTATTGACATTTTTATATATAAATAGTATATTGTAAAGATAAATAAGAAATGGAGAATATTATGTTAAAAAAGATTACACTTGTATCTGTTATGATAGCTGCTTTAATGGTTTCTATGCCTAATAAAGCTGATGCTGCTTACTCTGACGGAGCTGCAATAGGTGCTTCTTTGTTTTTTGGATATCCCAACCAAGGTTTAACATTAGTAGGTCAGTTTGACGGAGTACCTTTGATGTTTGGTGTTCAGGCTGTAGCTAATATACTTGATAGCCGTTATCAATATTTTGGTGTAGGTCTTACTATGGATTGGTGGGGATTAAAAATACCTTTAGGTCAGGCAGGCGAATCCGATGTTCATTTTTATTTAGGACCTGGACTTGCTGCTGATTTTGCTTTTGGTTCCCATGGTATATGGGCTATTAATGCTGGTTTAAGAATGCCTATAGGTTTTTCTTTCTTAATCAAAAAACAATGGGAAATATTCTTAGAACCTGCTCCTGTAGTAAATGTTATACATGCTGATGGTAATGGTTTCTCATTACTTGGACTTCATTTTGGTGATGAGAGTCATTTCTATCTTGAACATTTCTTGCATTTAACATTCCAATTCGGATTTAGATACTGGTTCTAATTTAATTGTTTAGAATGTTTACAGCTCCGTTATTTTATTATCGGAGCTTTTATTTTTATTATAATTTTTCACTTTTTTATATTATTTTTTATATTTATATAAAGTAATAATTAGGTTTCGTTTATATGTTAAAAAGAGTAATAATTTATAGTGTTTGTTTTATAATTTCTATTTCTTTTTTTTCTATTGAATCTAAATTGTATGCAGACTATCCAAATGGTGCAGCAGCCGGACTTTTTTTAAGATTTAGTTTTCCAAGTCAGGCTTCTTTAGGAGTAACAGGAAAAATTGATAATTTTCCGTTAATGTTCAGCGGTATATTAAATATAGGTATATCGAGTAAAGGCTGGTCTTGGTTCGGACTTAGTGCTAATGCTGATTGGTGGGCATTAAAATATAGAATAGGAAAGGCAGGCGAATCTGATGCTTGGCTTTATTTTGGACCTGGAGCTGAGGCAGTGGCAGAATTTGGAGATAATTATTGGAATTTAGGTTTAGGATTAAGACTTCCTTTAGGTGTTTCCTTTATAGTTGATAGGGATTGGGAAATATTTTTGCAAATCTCTCCAGGACTTAATGTAATATCCATAGGCAGCGATGGTTTTGGAACTTTCGGTTGGTATCCTAGTCATACTGGCTGGACTTTTGCTAAATTCTTTAGATTCTCAGGAGATTTCGGATTTAGATATTGGTTCTAATAATAATTAAAAAGGGCTATTCTAATTAAGAATAACCCTTTTATTTTTATATATTTATTTCTTATTTTTTATTTGATTTTCCAGTTATTAAAGGCATATAATCAAAGAATGAATATATTGTTATTATTGTAACAACTAATAAACTGTAGTATGTTATTTGCTCATAAGGAAGCGATATTTCTGTGTATTTTAATATTTTTATTAAGAAGATTATAACTACAGCAGCAGCTCTTGATGCAGTTTTTAATTTACCGCTGAATTTGGCAGCAACAGCAAAACCTCTTAATCCTCCTAATATTCTTATAAACATTGAAAACATATCTCTGTAAAGTGAGATTATATACATCCATATAGGCATAGAACCTTCATAAAGAAATATTGTAAACATAGTTATATGAAATACCGTATCAGCAAAAGGATCAAGTACCTTTCCTAAATCACTTACAAGATTAAATTTTCTAGCCATAGCACCGTCTAAAGCATCTGTTATTTCCAGTATAATAAGAAATATTAATGCTAATACTGCACTTATCATAGAATTATAAAAGTACAGAAATATAACTAGAGGCGATAGAACTATTCTACTTATACTTAGTAAATTAGGTATTTGCTGTTTCATAAATTACTTCCTTAAAAAATATATTAAATTTTTATTAATTTATTGCTGCAAATTTTCATCTAATCTCATACTATCTTCCGCCATATCCATATAAGGGTCAGATTCATCATTTGTTTCTTTTTCGTCGTCTTCAGTTTTTATATAATAACTTCTGTCACGCATAGCAGCAGAATATACATTGTAATCAACTTCATATATTATACCGCTTTTAGGTTTTACATATACTCTGTTATCGTTATTATCATATACTAATTGATA
This sequence comes from uncultured Brachyspira sp., assembly GCA_949300355.1. Taxonomy (GTDB): domain Bacteria; phylum Spirochaetota; class Brachyspiria; order Brachyspirales; family Brachyspiraceae; genus Brachyspira. Next base: position 7,066 of record CASGDY010000092.1, on the reverse strand, counting down.
CTCTATTTTAGTATTATCTTCCATATATATAGTAATAACAGCATCAGGTATTCTAAATAATCTGTTTAAATATTTTAGCATATTCTCATCATATACAAAACCTGTAGCTTTAACTAAAGCTAATGCTTCAAAATCTCTGTATGCTTTATTTAAATTGATTTCTTCATCTACTCCAGCAACAACCCAATTAGTTCTATTTTCTTTTCTTATAGTATTTGTATAATCTCTTATGCTGCTTTCTGTTTTTACTACTGAATCTATATAAATAGTTTTATCAAATATCTGTTTATCTCTAAGCATATCAATAGTTTTCTTTAATGCTTCTATGTAAATAAGCTCTATACTGAAATATTCATCATTATATTTTACATAGTATTTTTCTTCGTCAGCTGTTTTATTTCCAACGAATATTTTATATTCTTTATCGCCTTCCCAAACAGTAAATTCATTGCTTGGATTTTCTAAACCGAATGAATCTAATTCAGCGAGATTTGTTATAATAGTATCAATATTCAAAGTATTGAAGTTTTTTACATTTGCAAATGCTTCCAACTGATCTATTTTATAATTATTAGAAGGGGCTATTACTTTCCAAGTTTCATCTATTTTTTCTACTATTATTGGTTCTTCAGCATATTTTAATTCATATTTTGTAACATTTGTTTCATTAAGTTCAAAAATCTGTTTTCTAGGTTTATTTGCCTCTATTTTTTCACGGCTTTGTTTAGTTGTTAGAAATGCAGCAACACTTATTACTGCTAATGCTATAAGTAAAACTATTATTTTTGTAACATGTTTATTCATTTTATTTATCCTATAAGTTTATAATTTCTTTTAATATCGTAAATTATTTTCTGTTTTCAAGCATAATATTTGCCAAATAAAGGAATATTACTGTAACTGATAAAAAGTATATTATATCTCTTAAATCTAATACTCCTCTTGCAATATTAGCAAAATGATAATCGCCGCTTATTACTTCTATAAAATTAACAGAAGCAGGGAAAAGAAGAGTTAAATATCTTAAAAACATATTTAAAGATATCATAATTGCAAGCCCTACAATTAAAGCTACAATTTGATTCTTTGTTGCAGATGAAGCAAATATACCTATAGCACATAAAGCCATTATAAGAAATATGCTTCCTATATATCCTGCAATAACAGGACCAATATCTAATCTGCCTAAAAAACTTAATGTAATAGGGTAGAGTATAGTAGGTATTAAGGCAAAAAGCATAAATATTACAGCTGAAAAGAATTTACCTAGTATAATTTCTAAAGTAGAAACGGATTGAGTGCTTATAAGCTCATAAGAACCGCTTGAAAACTCACTTGATAATAGTCCCATAGTGATAGGCGGAATTATAAGAGATAATATTAAAGGCAGAATATTGAAAAAATCCTGCATATCATTCTGCTGAAGTATAAAGAATCTTGAGAAGAAATATACTCCGCTTACGATTAAAAATATTGCTGAAAATATATATGCTATAGGCGAAAAGAAAATATGCCTTAATTCTTTTTTTAATATAACATTAGATTTATTTATAGTATAACTTATTGACTGCACTTATTTATCTCCTTTTGTTAATGTATGGAATACTTCTTCTAGATTTTCTCTTTCTCTGAACATTTCATATATTATCCAATCTGTACTCTTAATAACTGTATAAATTTTTTCTCTAGGCTCTTCTTCATTAGAATATATTGTTATGTCTTTTAAATCTCCATTATCTTCCGCTTTGACATCATAAATATTTTCTATTTTCTTTAATTTTTCTATTATTTTATTTTTATCATCATTTGTTTTTATAGATAATTTTATTCTTACAGATGTTTTATTATTTTCTTTGTTATTCAAAGTTAAATGTTTAGGGTCAGCATCTGCAATAACATTACCCTGATTAATGATTATAGCTCTTGAACAAGTAGCCTCAACTTCGCTTAATATATGTGTAGATATAAGAACAGTTTTTTCTTTACCAAGTTCTTTTATAAGCTCTCTAATCTCTACTATTTGGTTAGGGTCAAGTCCGTTAGTAGGTTCATCTAATATAAGTATTTTAGGGTCATGTATAATAGCTCCAGCAATTCCTACACGTTGTTTATAACCTTTTGAAAGCTCTCCAATTGATTTTGATATAACATCTTTAAGACTGCAGGCATCAACAACATAATGAAGTCTTTCGCTTAATCTGCTTCTTTCAAGCTCCTGAATCTTTGCCATATAAACAAGATAATCAAATACGCTCATATCATCATAAAGCGGTGCTGATTCTGGTAAATATCCTATAACCTTTTTAACTTCTCTTTCATTATTTAATATGCTTTTACCGTCAATAATAGCATTTCCGCTAGTAGGAGAGAGGTAGCAAGTTAATATTCTTAAAGTAGTGGATTTTCCTGCTCCGTTTGGCCCTAATATTCCAACAATTTCACCTGATTTTATCTCAAAACTTACGCCTTTTAAAGCATGAAAATCACCGTAGTATTTGTTTAAATTTTCTACTGATATCATTTTATTCCTTTTTATTTTGTATATTGTCAAAAATTAAATCATTATTTAAAAGTTAAAATATATTAATAATAAGTAGAAAAACATTATAATATATATAAAGTAAAAAAACAATTATAATTTATATAATAAAAAATATATATTTTTTTATTTGTTTTAGAATAAATATTTTTATATAATAAATGTTTTTTATTGACAAATAGAATAAAATTTATTATATTGTAACTATCAAACTTTATATGGATATATAAAATGTCTAAAAAAAATCATAATATTAAAAGTCAGGAAAATCAAAATAGCGGTATTGATATTTTTACACTTATAAAAAAACTTTCTGAAGGCCTGTATGAAAAAGAAGAAGTTATAAGCTTAACTCTTTTATGTGCTTTAGCTGGAAAATCAGTATTTTTATACGGCCCTCCCGGTACTGCTAAAAGTTTGATAGTAAGGAGAATAGCTTCAGCTTTTAAAGATTCAAAATATTTCGGTCAGCTTATGAACAGATTTACAACCCCTGAAGATGTATTCGGACCTGTGAGTTTATCAAAATTAAAAGAAGATAAATTTGAAAGACAAATTGATGGCTATTTACCAAAAGCTGACTTCGTATTTTTAGATGAAATTTGGAAAAGCAGTCCTGCAATATTAAATACATTATTAACTATAATAAATGAAAAAGTATACAGAAACGGAAGTCATGAAGAGAAAGTACCATTAAAGGCATTAGTTTCGGCAAGCAATGAAACTCCTCCAAAAGGTCAGGGACTTGATGCAATGTATGACAGATTTATAATGCGTTTATTTGTTGATACTGCTAAAGATGTTGATAATTTTGTAAAATTAATATCTGATAAAGATGTTTCTTTCGATGCCGGCTTAAAAGAAGATGAAAAAATATCCACTGAAGATTGGTTAAAATTTCATAAAGATATAGATAATGTATCGGTATCTGATGAAGCTCTTAATATAATATGCTCTATAAAATACGAAATAGATGAATATAATAAAGGCAATAATGAAGCTATATATATTTCTGACAGAAGATGGAAGAATATTGTTTATATATTAAAAGCAGCTGCATTTTTTTCAGAGAGAAATACTGTTATGCCTGTAGATTGTTTTTTAATAACTCATTGTATATGGACACTTGAAGAAAATATTGATGAAGTAAAAAAAATAGTATTAAAATCTATAAAAAACTTTTCATCTTCAAATATTAATAAGTTCAATAAAGAAATTGAAGATATGAAAAATGAATATCAAATTTCTTCAAATAAGATTAGCAATAATCCAAATGAGTATAATTCAGAATTTGAAACAGTGTTAATAAATGGAGAAAAGTTTGTTGAATTACCTGTGAAATTTATATTATCAAATAAATCTTCTAGTTCATATAAAAATTTATATGTTCCTTTAAATAAATTGAATGTTGGAAGTAATTCTAGTTTTAAAGCATATAATTCAAGCGGTAAAAAAATCCTATTTACTGAATGTTATTATTTAAAAGCCAATAAAGAATTAAAAATAAAAAATCTTATTTCAGCACAGCAAAATAATTTTAAATTTGCGAATATGGATTCTTATATTGGATATGTATTAAATACAGTTTCTGCGATGGTTAATGCAAATAATTTGAATAACTCATTTAATAATTTATCAAAAAATATAATTACTGATTTTATAAAAATGAAAGATGAAAACGGAAATGAAGTAGAAGAAACTATATGCAGTTTTCCTATTAAAAATATTGTCAATAATACAGCTAATAATACTGTATCAGTAAATAATTCAGACTTGAAAATAGAATGCAATGATTTAATAAACAATATTGATAATTATATTAATGATTATGAAAATTATTTAAAAGACAATATTAATCATATATATTCTGTATTTTTAAGCGATGAAAATAATCGTTTAATGGCTGAAATATACAATGAAAATATATCTGAATTAAAATCTAAGGTTATAGAGCTTGAAAAGATTAGAGAGTCTTTAAAATAATATGCTGGATATATTAAGTTTTTTATTTAAAAAAGATGATATTAAAAATCAATTATATACTGAATTTCCGCAGTACGTTGAATTATTTGAAGATGAAGAGTTTTCAAGGGGGCTTGATAAAAAAATAAGTGATTATAATGAAAATTTAAATAAAGAGTTTTCATCTAATAATCCTTTAAAAAATGAATATGATAAATATAATAATGCTTATTCTTCTTTTAAAAATAATGGTGCTGATGAACAACGTATTTTAAATGATATAAATAATTATAAAAACTTTGATAAAAATTCTGATTATGATTTTTATAATAAAAAATTAAATGATATAAAAAATAAACATAAAGAAGAATACAATAATATTAATAACGATTATAATGCTTTAGAAAAAGTGGTTTTGAATGATTGGAAAAATTCTTTAGATAGAGAATATAGTAAATGGGCTTTGGATAAAATAGATGAAAGAAGAAAAGAGTTTTTTAAAGATATTAAAAATCTGCTTGAATATTTAAAAGACATAAAAGAAATTAAAGAATCATTAGGAGATGAAACAGGGGAGCTTTTTGATTTGAGTCTTGGAAAAATTGCAAAAAGAGATATAAATTATATAAAAAAACTAGCAAACTTTCTAAAAAATCATAAAAATATAAAAGAACTTTGCGATATGCTCGGCAGATTTATGAAAGCAGAGGAAAGTATAAAAATAGAAAAAGTTTTAAGAAAAGAAACTTTTAAAACCAAAAAAATAGATACTAACTCTCAGGAAGAAATTGTAGGCATAACTTATTCTAGGGATATACATAATATACTTCCTCAGGAGAAACTGCTTTTAGCTGAAGGAGTTCTTGAAACATTATTCGGAATTAAATATTTTGAGAACAGGCTTTTGACTTTCAAAAAAGAAGGATATATTGATTCATTTTATGAAAAATATATAGAAGAAGAGATGCAGGCTAAAGAAGATGATAAAAAAGGGCCTATTATAATATGCGTTGATACAAGCGGTTCTATGAGCGGAGTACCTGAAACTGTTGCAAAGGCTGTTACATTATATTTGGCTACTCGTGCAATGAAGCAGAAAAGAAGTTGTTATCTTATAAATTTTAGTACTCAAATAGAAACTATGGATTTAACATATCCTAATACTATGGATAATTTAATAGAATTTTTGAGATTAAGTTTTGATGGCGGAACTGATGCTGTACCTGCATTAAGGCATGCTATAAAAACTATGAATACTGAAAATTATAAAAAATCTGATTTAATTTTTATTTCTGACTTTGTATTTAATAGTTTTACAAATGAGGATTATAAATTGGCTGAAGAACAAAAGAAAAATGAAAATAGATTTTATTCTCTTATAATAGGAAGTACTCCTATGTTTAATGTGGAAAACAGCATATTTGATTATAATTGGTGTTATGATTCTTCAAGAGGTTCAGTTAAAGAGATTACAGGCAATATGTATTCGAGTATATTCGGACATTAATAATATATTAAAATATAATAAAATCACAAAAAATATCAAAATTTTATATTATTTTCTTGACTGTTATTTTATTCATTGTATTATAAATACAATATTTTTAGGCAGACATAATCATGAATATAGATAGAATCTTAAATAATTGTCAGATGGCTATAAAATATGAGTTTAGGAATAAAGATCATTTGTTAGAGGCTATAACTCATAGAACTTATGCTAATGAATCTAAAAAGAAAATGAAATATAATCAGAGATTGGAGTTTTTGGGTGACTCTGTACTATCTCTTATTATTTCAGATTATCTATTTAAAAAATATAATAGCAGTAAAGAAGGTTTATTGTCTAAAGTAAAATCTTCTTTGGTATCGCAGAAGAGTTTGGCTGATATTTCAAAAGAGCTTAAACTCGGAGATTTTCTACTTTTAGGACATGGAGAAGAAGCTTCAGGAGGAAGGTATAGAGATAATATGCTTGAAGATTTATTCGAGGCCATAGTAGGTGCTATATATTTAGATTCAGGGATTACAAGTGCATCCAAATTTGTTATGCGTGCCTATAAAGAAAGACTTAGCAATTTGGATATTGAAAACTTTGATAAAGATTATAAAACTATATTCCAAGAGCTTATACAGAAAAAACATAAAACTAGTCCAATTTATAAGTCTTATGAATATTATGATGATAATAATCATGAGATGTTCAAAGCTGAAGTTTATGTTAATGATAAAAATTTTGCTTTAGGTATAGGTAAAAGTAAGAAAGAAGCGGAAACTAATGCTGCAAAAAAAGCATTGGATAAGATAGAAATGGCTAGCATAACAATAAAGAAAAATAAAAAACTAATAAATAATAATTAAAATATTAAAAGATATAAATTTAGTATTTTTAGCAATGTTAACATAATAATTAATAGATAAGCTAAAGCATTTGATAATTTTAGTTACTAGCTTATTAACGATGTAGCGAACATAACAATAAAATAAGTGAGCCGAAGCAGATGTCAGCTTTAGTTGGCATCTATTAATAGCGTAGGCGAACATAACAATAAAATAAGTGAGCCG